>NZ_JBHWJI010000002.1:35069-193073 GCF_042731515.1 Streptomyces sp. NPDC059850 | reverse complement strand
GCGGGGGGCGGGGGGGGCGGTTGTTATCGGTGGTACAAAACAAAAAAATGTGGGGGGCCCGCCGGTTTCCCGGGCCGGGCCCCACTCATATGCCCCTAGAGCGACCAGCGCCCTAGTCGGCCAACATCCCACGCCGCAGCCGCGTCAGCGCCTTCGTGAGCAGCCGCGACACATGCATCTGCGAGACACCCAGCTCCGCGCCGATCTCGGACTGGGTCATCTCCTCGCCGAACCGCATCTGAAGGATGCGCCGGTCCCGTTCACCGAGCTGCTCCACCAGCGGCTTGAGAGCGTGCAGGTTCTCCACGACCTCCATGGCCGGGTCGACCTCACCGATCCGGTCCGCGTACGTGGTGACGCGGGTCGTACCGGTCTCGGGATCGGCGGGCGCGTCCAGCGACGAGGTGCTGTAGCCATTGCTGGCCACCAGCCCGTCGAGGACCTCCTCCTCGCTCAGCTCCAGATGCTCGGCCAACTCGGTCGTCGTCGGCGACCGGTCGAACCGCTGGAACAGCTCCTCGTTCGCCTTGGCCAGATCGATCCGCAACTCCTGCAGCCGACGCGGCACATGCACCGCCCAGCTGGTGTCACGGAAGAACCGCTTGATCTCACCGACGATGTACGGAACGGCGAAGGTCGTGAACTCCACCTCGCGGCTCAGGTCGAACCGGTCGATCGCCTTGATCAGCCCGATCGTCCCGACCTGAACGACGTCTTCCATCTCCACCGAGCGATTCCGGAACCGCCGGGCGGCGTACCGCACCAGCGAGAGATTCAGCTCGATCAGGGTGTTGCGCACGTACTGATAGTCGTGCGTCCCCTCTTCCAACTCGGTCAGACGGTCAAGGAAGACCTTGGTCAGCGCTCGAGCGTCCTGTGGCGTCACCTTGGTCGGGTCCGCTACGGCCGGCACGCCCACCACCGCGCACGTCCGCTCAGCCTCCCCCGCCGTCAGCTCCGACGAATCCACGGTTGCCGTGCCGTTCACTTCGCCCTCCCTGCCCTTCGGCTTGTTTCAGCTGAACGAGGACCCGCCTACCCATCATTCACACCCCCATGCCCATTTTCCTGGAGCGATGAAGACGCGCCGCGGACGACCCGCACACTTCAGCCCCCAACTGACGTAGACAGTCGCCCCGTTGGGACTCCCCCGCAAAGACCACCACCCCGCGGCGAACCACCGGCCTTCCCCAACTCGTCTACGACGGTGATCAGCTAAGGAAGGTGAGAGCCAGATGGGCCCCCTGTTCAGCGTGTTGATGGTCGTCGCGACCTTCATAACGATCGCCACATTCTTCACTAAAGCGGCCAAATCCGAATCAAGGGACACCCCCCTGAACGGCAACCGCCGCAGGCGCGGCTCCGGCAGCTGGTGGACCGGCGGAGGCGGCGGCTCCTCCTGCGGCGGCGGCTCCTCCTGCGGCGGAAGCTCATCCTGCGGCGGAGGGGGCGGCGGAGGCGGCGGTGGCTGCGGCGGAGGCGGTGGCGGAGGAGGCGGTGGCGGAGGAGGCGGCTGAACCGAACTCCGTCGCCCCGGAACCTCGTACGGAGCACCCCCCGAGACTGTGTAGACTTGGCGAAGCTGCTGCTGCCGATCAGGCACCAGCATGCCGCCTTAGCTCAGTCGGCCAGAGCGACGCACTCGTAATGCGTAGGTCAAGGGTTCGATTCCCTTAGGCGGCTCCACTGGAAACCCCAGCTCAGACCCTGTCTGAGCTGGGGTTTTGTGGTTCAGCGGATACGTCGGCGACGCTTCGCACGGGCCGCACGACTGTCCGTGGTCTCAGTTGTGGTCTCAGTCGCGGGTTTCTGCTGCGGCATGAAGGCGTCCCCCATGCGGCGCATGGCGTCCTTCGAGAGGGTGGACCGGCCCTTCACATACCGCCGGGTCTGGCTGATCTGGGTGTGCCGCAGGATCTCCATGATCGTGGGCATGTCCACGCCCAGCTCATTCAAGATCGTGCCTGCGGTGTGGCGGCTGCCGTCGTACAGGCGACGGTCGCTGATACCCGCCTCCTCCAGCAGCTCCTTGAATTCTTCCCAGTCGGCCCGAGGATCGAGCGGTCGGCCGTCCGGCCGCGTGAACACCGCGTCGTGCTCCTCCCACTCCTCGCCCGTGACGGCCCGTACCTCCTGCTGCTGGGCCTTGTGCTCGCGCAAGTAGGGGATGAACGGCGGCGGGATGGGCACGGGGTTCTGGCTCTTCTTGGTCTTGGGCCGGGTGAAGACCAGCCCACCGCCCTTCCGTTCGGGGCAGGCACTCGCGTGCGCGTCGCAGGTCTTCGTACACGGCTCGGGGCAACCGCGCTTGTAGATCTTGTGCGTCCTGCAGTCCGGCGGGCACGGCTCGAAGCGGTGCAGCCGGGCGCCGCAGGCGTGCGGGGCCTTGCAACCGTGGCGCCACTTGAGCCGCTGGAGCTGCCACCGGGGGTGGAACAGCTCGTTCTCCAGGTCGACGTACGCCCACCGGAGCCCCAGCGTCTCCCCCTGCCGGAACCCCATCCCGACACCGACCGCCCACCGCATGAAGTTGGGCCGCTTGGCCGCAGCCTCCAGAAAGGCCTTGGCCTCCTCGGTCGTGAACGGGTTCGCCTCGGTCTCATCGACGCTCGGCGGGTCCACGAGCGTGGCGACGTTCTCCACGATGATCCGGCGTCGGTGCGCGATCTTCAGTGCGCGCGACAGGATGCGGTGCACCTTGAGCACGTGCGACGGCGCATGTCCCTCTTCGAGCATGTCCGCGTACATCCGCTCCAGGTGCTCCGGCCCGAGCTTGTCCAGCCGGTGCTGGCCGAGCCCCGGAATGATGTCGTTGCGGGTCTTCGACCAGTAGTCGTCCAGGGAGCGCGGCTTGAGCTTGAGGCTCGCGATCGTGGTGAGGTACGTCGTCATCCACTCGGCCACGGTCGGCTTCCGCCCGGCGATGGGCGCGCGCCCCTCGTCCCGCAGCTTCTCCAGCGCCTTGACCTTCCGGCGTACCGCTGCCTCGGTCCTGGCGCGACGGTGACGGCGATCCGGGCTGCCGTCGTTCTTGACGCCCATGGTGACGCGGCCGTGCCACCAGCCGTCATTTCCCAGGTAGATGGTCGATTCCATGTTCAGCTTGCGGGGGCTCACGTGGTCCTCCAAAACAAGGAGGTGGGCCGGATTCACCGGCCCACCTCGGGTTGAACAGTGTTCAGTTGGCGGTGGCGAGACCCGCCACGAAGGTTTCGAGGTCGGCCACGCGAATCCGTCGTGACCCACCGCGCATGACGTACTTGAGCGTTCCGTCTGCCATCAGCTCGTAGATCGTCGAACGCCCGATGCGGAGTGCTTCCGCAGCTTCCTCGGGCGTGTAGAGAAGGGGCATGACGGGCGCGATAACGGTGCTCATGCGTAGATCTCCCAGGGTGAGAGAAGGGTCGTACGGGATGTGGTTGGCGTCACAATGCTGTGGGTCGCGGCCCATCGCGGCCCAAGGCTGTGACCTGCTGCTTTACCTCGCCCCTGTGCGGCCCATCGCGGCCCACCCAGTTGGAGGGCGGGCCGCGACGGGCCGTGGTGAGGCTCGGGTAAATACGCAGCTCAGACGTGGTGGGCCGCGATGGACCGCGACCTAGCGGATTGTGGATTCAACCGCCGAGGCCGATGCCGTTGTAGGTGGCGATCCGCTCGCCGGAGGGAGCGCGGGGCCGTGTGCGGTTGAGCTGGGGGATGACGGAGAGCAGGTTGCGGCCGAATACCTGCTTCGTGCCGGGGCGGACGTTGTTGTCCTCGGCCCACTCCCGCCAGACGGCCCACAGGTCATCCACGGGAACGCTGCACGTCGGTCCGGTGGTGCAGCGTTCGCGTACGAAGGCGCTGGTGGGTGAGGCGGTGTCCTGCATGGTGGTGACTGCCTCGCGGCTGGACGCTGGCTCAGTGATCCGGCCCGTGGACTCCAGCCGGGCGAGTCCGTCAAGGGCCCAGTTGAGGATGCCGGGCATCTCGGCGGCGAGCTTGCGCCCGAGGGTGGGGTCTTCCTTGCCCAGCCACGACACTGTCGTGTTGAGCAGGATGAAGCGGCGGGCGATGACTCCGGAGGAGTCGCCGAAGTGTGGCAGCTCGTTGGACAGGACCATCAGACGGGTAGGCAGCTTGCCCGTCCACGGCTCGCGGTACTTGCGGTCGATGTCGATGGTGTCCTCACCGGAGATGGTCAGCAGCCGCTCCACCACCTGGCTGTTCTCGTTGCCGGACAGCCGGGCGTCGGAGATGACGGCCAACGGCTTGCCGATCAGCGTGGACAGACCGAAGTTCGTGCCGAGTCCGGCGAGGGTGGGCCCGGCCAGGTTCTCCTTGCCCACCAGCTCTTTCAGCACCCGGGCGATGGTGCCCTTGCCCGAACGCGACGGCCCGACCATCAGCAGGATCTTCTGTTGCTCGGTGCGGCCGGACAGGACGTAGCCGAACCACTCCTGCACTGCCCGAATGGCCTCGGGGTCCTCGGGCCAGACCTGCCGCAGGAAGCGTTCCCAGGTGGGCGCGCTCGCGTTCGGGTCGTAGGCGAAGGGGACGGAGACGAGGTTGAAGAAGTCGGGGCTGTGCGGCAGCAGCTCGCGGTCCCGGACGCGCAGCAGCCCGTTCCGGCACGCCACGATGGGGCTTCCGTCCTCGTCGGCCGCCTCGCCGTCCAGCCAGGCGGGGGCGTCCATGTCCGTGGGCAGGAGAGTGATGGCGCCCAATGCGTCCAGCAGGTTGCCGATCTTCGGTTTGGTGGGTGCCCAGTCGCGGATCTCGGGCTGCCCGTCCTTGTCGGTGCCTGCCTGGTAGGTGACGTGCTCCAGCCGCTCGTACATGGACTTCTTCACCTGCTGCTCGTCCAGCTCACGCCAGCAGGTGCCGGTCCAGCGCATCCACGAGCCGCGCCAGCGTCGGCACAGCAGGTGCCCCTCCCCGGACTGCCAGTCCGGGAGGAGACGGCGCGCGACGGCCATCGGGTTGGTGGGAGCGGGCAGTTCTTCGGCGGCGGTCATGCGGCGGTCCTCCCTTCCCGGGGAGCGCGGAGCGGGCAGGCGGTCTTGTGGGCTTCGTGGTCGGCGACCAGGGCGAGCACCCGGCGGCGGCCGACCGCCCTGCGGTCGCGGCCGCACGCGCACTTCGATGTGGCGGTGGGCACGACCTGCCAGCTGGGCGGGGCGGTGATGTGGAGCCACGCGACGGGGTACCGGCCGTCGCCCCGCTGCTCGTCAGAGCAAACAGCAGAAGGGACGCCCTGACGGGCGACATCTTTCGGCGCGCTACGGCCGTCCGGAGCCGGGGCCAGTTCGGCGGGGTGCGGCTGGTCGGGGGAGAGGGTGGGGCTTTTACCTGCGGGGCGGGGCCTGGGGGCGGTCATGCCGTTTCCCGGGGCCAGGCGGTGCGGATGGAGTAGTCGAGGGCCTTGCGGATGGTGGTGCGGCACTCGGCCGGTGACAGTCCCGCCGACTCGCCCCCGCAGGTAAAAGCCGCTTCTACGGTGGCGCGGTCGAGGTCGCCCCAGGCCACGAACCGGCCCACCGCCCGTACGGCCCGCAGGAGTTCGGCCTGACGGCCGCCCTCGGGCGTGGTGGCCACCGCCGCTACCTCGCGTCGTAGTACCGCTGTGGCGTACCGGTCGGTGTCGCGGGTGGGCAGGGGCAGGATCGCGGCCCTGACGGGCCTCGGAGGGGCCGTCAGGGCCTTTTGGAGCCATTCGGGCAGGTTTGTAACGGGCGCGTCGGCCAGGACCGTGTATGGGCCTTGTGGCGTCATGCTGCCGGGAGCGACGACCTGCCCGCCCCACGCTCGGGTGTCGACCTTGCCGGTGAGGGTGCCGGTGGTGTTGGTGAACCGGATACCGGGCGGGGTGGTGAAGTACAGGTGCTCTCCGCCGCTGGGGGTCCGGATGCGGCGGGTGGAGGGGACGGTCTGCCCGGCGCGCTCGCAGAGCGCCAGGAAGTTGGCCGCGCCGTCAGGCGTGCCCTCTTTGTCTGTGGGCTTGAGGGTGTCGAGGTCGACGACGAGCAGCCCGGCGGGGCCGGTGGCGATGCCGACGTTGAACGGGCCGGTGGCCCAGCATCGTTCGATGCGGGCGGGGTCGGTGGTGGCGCGCTGCTCGAACGTGCGGTGTCCGCCCGTGCAGTCGCCGGTACCAGGGCAGCGGCGTTCCCCGTGCAGGGCGGGGACCTTGCTGCGCGGGTGCAGTGGGATGACGGGCCAGCCGCGTTCGGCGGCGTCCAGGGCTGCGGACAGCAGCGCGGATCGTGCTTCATGGGGCATGCTGGAGACCTCCAACAGGTCTGTTGAGGGACCGGAGAACCGGGGCGGCCGTGACTTTGGCGAGAGACGGCCGCCCCAGCCGTTTCTAGAACGGGGCGTCGGCCCACGGGTCGACGTCGGGGCGCCGCCGACGCAGCCACCGGGGCAGGCCCGGGAGCGGCAGCAGGGTCCAGCGGCGGGCCTCGTCCCAGCAGTCGCACGGGGCCCAGTCGGTACCCGCGTATTCACCGGTCTCGTAGTCGCCGTAGTCGTGTGCGGTGCCGCCGTCCCCGTCGCAGCCGGGGCAGTCGGGGCGGGGCGTGTCGGTGAGGATGAGCGCGCGGCGGGGCCAGGTGGTGCGCTGGATGCGGAGCCGGATCATGCGGCGTTCCTCGTTTCGTCGTGGAGTGCTGGCGGGTCGGGGTGTATACGGAATCTGCTTCGGAAGCGGGTCAGGGAGGCGGAGGCACCCCCTGCCGGGTGGAGTGTGGAGGGGGTTTCGGGGTGCTGACCTGCGGTGCCTCCCTGACTCCCTGAACGATCATTCGCGCAGGTCAGAGCCAGGGAGGCGGGTCAGGGAGGTGTTCAGGGACTTCTCCCTGCATCCCTGGCCCGCGCGGGTTCGGCTCCCTGTCACTCGGCGGCAGAAGCGGAATCCGTCTCGTCCCGCTCGGCGAGGGCACGGTGGACGCGGTCGCGGCCGACGACCATGCGGCCATCGGACTTGTACGGCTCGGCTCCGGTGCCCTCCAACACGCGCTTGAGGTCGAGGAACGACCAACCGCCATATGCGCCTTCATCCAGCGCGGCGAGGCGCTTGAGCACGTCGACTGTGAGCACGCGCGAGGTGTCCCCGAGCACGTCGGCGATGTCGGCGAGCGGGTCACGCTCCTCGCCGCGTTCGATGACGTGCAGCGTGGTCACCCCGTCCCGCAGCGCCTTTGCCCGGTCGGCGATCTCAGCAGCGGTGTCGGTGTCGATGTAGTGCGTACGCACCGTGACGGACGCCTGCCCCGCCGGGATGGGGATACCGTCGCTGGCGACCACAACCGTGCCCTTGTCCAGGCCCGGGCGCAGCAGGTTCGGGGCGGCGCCACCGTCCACGGCCTTGTCCCCCAGCGCCATGCGTGCCTGGGACTCGGTGCCCAGAGCGAGGGAGGCACGGGTGTGGGCGCCTTCGCGGACCAGCTTGGGGAGGTTCTGGTCGGTGGGGTCCTGAGTGCCCTGCCACAGCAGCACGTTCACCGCACGCCCCTGGTTGTGGATCTTCCGGGCGGCCATGAAGTACCGGGAGGTGGCCTTGGACCCGCCGTAGGGCCGCTTCTCCCCATCGACCACCGGGCACATGAACGCCACCTGTGCCTCATCGACCAGCAGGATCAGTGGCGGGAACGCGGTGCCGGGCGGCGCCTGGAGACGCCGCTCCATCTCGCGGACCCCGCCTTCGAGCATGTCGGTCGCCTCGATCACATGGTCATCGGTCGGCCCCTGAATCAGCACCGTGGCGAGCCCATCGAACATGGCCCAGTCCCCGGCACCCTTGAGGTCGGCGATCCGGAACTCCACCATGCGGTCCAGCACGAGCCACAGCGCCAGCGCACGCAGGGCGGCGGTCTTGCCCTGGTTGGACAGACCGGTGATGAGCAGATGCCGCTGGTACAGGCTCAGCGCCGCCGCATCCCCGCGCAGGTCCTGACCCCACGGGGCGCGGCCGGTCTTGTAGTCGGCCCTCAGGGTCTCGTCGGTGGTAAGCGGGGACGGGCCGATCGGCTCATCCAGCGCGCCGGAGTCGGCGATCCACAGCCGGACGGTGCGCGCGGCCTGCGGGATGGTGATGAACACTTCGTGCTCGTGCCGAGCAAGGTTCTCCGCGAGCTTCCGGCGCCGGTTCTGCACCTCAATGGTCGACACCCCGGAGGGAAGGGTGACGTCCACCTCGACGCCGCATCCGGCGATCCGGATCGGGCCGAGCATGGCGGCGCCGGAGTCGCCCATCTCCTTGATGGCGTTGCGCAGCGCGGGGACCTGGAGGTCACGCAGGGCCTTGACCACGATCGAGGGGGTGATGGGCTCGCCCTCTCCGTTGCGGGCCTTGGCGGGCAGGGCCCAGTTAGGCGCGGCCTGCTGATGACGGCCGACCGCCCACAGGCCGAGCAGGGCAAGCAGCGGCCCGAGGGTGACCAGCGGGCCCCACACGATGGTCACGATGGAGATGAGCAGCCGGATGAACTCGATCACCGCCATCAACGGCGTGATGACGTCGGCGAAGTCCTGGTTGGCGATGGCCAGCACCACCCCGAGACCCACCAGGCCACCGATGCCCATGCCGGTGCCGACCAGGGCGCCCTTGGCCGCGTCGACCGGGGAGCGCAGCAGGTCCATCCGGCGGCGGTGGCGAGCGTCGCGGAAGCGCTGCCCGCGCTCCTCCCACTCGGCCGCCACCTCGTAGTTCCCGGCCGCCTCAGCGGCCCGCAGCATCCGTTCGTAGCGGGAGGCGGTCCGGCCGTCCCAGGTGCGGCGGGCTACGATCCGCGTCCCGCCCAGCACGTACATGTGGTGTCGCACGACCGCGCGGGCGGCGGTCCTGGTGCGCTCATGGACAACCGCGGTTTTCACGGCGCGGCCGGAGCGCACCCACAACGGCACCGGGGCCGGGGGCGGGGGCGGGGTGTCCGCCACGACGGCCAGCGTCGGCCCCTCGTTCGTGGCGGGGGTTTCGGTGTCCTTGTGGAGGTGAACGACGTTGTCGCTCATGCTGGAACTCTCCTGACTGCCCCTGCTGGGGGCGGAACGGGGTGCCCGGGGCGGCCGGTTGTCCTTGGCCGGAATGGCGGCCGCCCCGGGGCGAAGTCACAGACCCGCGCGCCGGATCGCCTGCTCGGTGGCGCGGGCCCGCCTCTCGGCCTGCTTCCGGGCCTCGCGGGCGGCGGTCCGGTCTTCGCGACGGGCGACGCGCTCGGCCGCCTTGGCGGCGGCGAGTTCGGCCTTGGCCTTCTCGTCCTGACGGCGCAGGGCCGTCGCCTCGCGCTGCCAGCGCTCGGCGGCGATCGCGTCGATGCGCTCGATCTGCCGGTCAAGCTTGGGGTCCACGGCGTCGGCGATGGCCTGCTTGGTGCCGCGCAGGATCAGGCTCGCGCGCTTGCGCTTCTCGGCCGGGGTGTATGAGCGGTAGACGTCGCTCACGGCGGTGTCCTCCTGATGGGTGCGATGCGGTGGGGTGATCAGGACGCCTTGGGCTTGCGCAGGCGCCGGGGCGCCGGGGCGCCAGCCGGGCTGTCGGCAGGCCGTTTCCCGTTGCGGCGGTGCTTGCCCGGCTCGGTTCCTGCCGGGTTGACCGGGCCGGGGTCCGGGGCCGTGATCTCCTGGCCGCGCGGCGTGATCCAGAAATAGCTGCCCATGGCGGGTTCCTTCCTGGTCAGCGGTTGCGGATGGTCGTGCTGGACTTGCCCCACCACCGGTTCGAGACATGGTGATGAGTGATGTAGGTGTCACCACCGCCACGGCGCCCGGGGAACAGGGCCACACCAGCGGCGACGGCCCCCGCGACGAGGGCCTTGACGAGGGAATCCACGACGATCGCGACGGCCCCGGCGGCGAAGTACGCACCCACCCCGGTCCCAGCCGAGAGCAGGCCTTTAGCGGCCAGCCGCTGAGCGTGCGGGTCCACACCGGACCGGACCGGCACGGGGGCGTGGATGGTGGGCAGATCCTCGCGGCGGACGGCCACGAAACCGCCGTAGGCGCCGGGGACATGGACGACCGGGCCGCGTTCGGCGGCCAGTTCCACGGACCCGCTCAGCGGCTGCTGGACGAGGCCATAGGGGTCGGGGGCGGGCCGGTCGGGGACCGGCCCACCGGGGCGGTAGAGCTGGGGCTCGTTCATGCTGCCTCCGCGAAGTCATCGGTGGGGTAGGCGCAGGTCACGCACACCCCGAGCGAGGTGGAGATGCAGTAGTCACGCGTCACGCGGCACTGGGGGCAGGTACGACGGGCGGCCATGGCCTTGGCCAGCGCCGCCCACCTGGCCTCGGTCATCGGACGGACCGGCTTGGCCAGGTCGATGCGGTAGAGGTAGGCGACCAGCGGGGGACGTCTGCGGCGTGGCCGTTCAAGCTGCGCGGCCACACCCTGACCCCCCGGGCGCAGACCACGAGCACGCAGCTGCCGGAGCGTGGCGTAGCCGTCCGGAGCCAGGCGCCACCCGAACGTGGGCAGCGCGCCCATCAGGCGTCCTTGGGCACGATGTACGGGCAGCCGTTGCGCAGGTGGTCCACGCACTGCGGGCAGTCCTCCCGGGGCCCGAGGTGGCGGTGCGCACGCCGGTCGTGGGCGTGCTGCCAGCCCTGCGGGCACTGGCCGGGAGGCGTCTGGGCAGCGGGGCCGCGCGTCATGCCGCCACCCCCTCGGGCACTGCCGCATCGGTCACGGATCGCGGCCGGGACGCGGCGTTGATCTGCTTGCGCGCCCACGACTCGCTCATGCCGTACGCCTCACCGAGCGCACGGGCGCTGAGCGTGCTGCCCTCCCGTGCGGACTCGGCGTACGTACGGCGTGCGTCCTGCCGCATCCGCTCCAGCACCGCGTCATCGAAATCCGCCTCCCGGTCCGCGACCGGGGCAGGGCGTGCGGGGGGTGTGCGGAGCTTGCGCGGGCGCCTGCCGTACGACGTCCGCACGGTGTGCGACCTGCTCCGTTTCCCCCGCAGCAGGAGCGTGCGGCGCTGAGGGGACGGGGCCGTGCGGGGGGTGTGCGGAGCCTGTACGGGTGTCTCCTGTACGGGCTCCGCACACGGTGCGGGCTGCTGGACTTCCGCCGCCTCGGGGGCGGGGTGTGCGGGCACCTCTGCACGGTGGCGGCGGAACAGGCCCGCACGGTGTGCGGGTGTGCGGGAGGCGGTGAGCCTGCCGGACGCACGGGCGGCCCGCTTCTCCAGACTGGGGGTCATGCCCGGGACGCTGGGGCCGTGCACGACGGACCACGCCAGCGCCCAGGCATCCTCCGCCGAGAGGTCCCCGTACGGGGCGGCGGAGATGAGCCGGTCGGCCACCCGGACCACTCGCCGGTGATGCCGACGTCGGCGCACAGCGTGCCGACGTCGGCCCCGCGCGTCGTCATCGGCCACCGAGGCGGACAGGGTGGAGACCCACTGGCGGATCTCGAATACCAGCGGCCCCAGCAAGGTCACGGCGGCCAGTCCCAGGCCGACCGTGCGGGCATCCGTCGCGCTCAGCCCTTGACCGGTCAGGGACAGGCCGTAGCCGTAGTTGATGTACGCGGCGAATCCCGCGAACGAGGCAACCAGCGCGCGCAGGAGCCACCGCACCCAGCCGGGCAGCGAACGGGCGTCCGCGTAAGCGACCCCGGCAGCCATCACCCAGGCCGCGCCCTCCAGGGCCAGCGGCAGGGGCAGCAGCACCCAGGTGATCCCGACGAAGTGCATGATCTGAGCGGGCAGCGACGCCAGCGCCGACGCCGCAACCAGACCCAGCGTGCCCCGCTGGTAGACCAGCCCCGGCGACAACGCCACCGCCCGCCGCTGGGCCCGCTCACCCCGCCGTACCTCACGCTCCGCGCGCTCGGCCCGGCGGTCGGCGCGCTGCTGCTCACGCAGCCGGGCGGCCCGCTCGTCCTGGGCCCGCAGCCGCTCCGCGCGCTGCTGCTCGGCGGCAGCGGCATCCAACCGCCGCTGCTCTGCCCCGGCTGCCCGGTCCTCCCTCAATTCCTGACGGTAGGTACTCACCGGGCATCCCCCTTGCTGTTCCAGGGGGTGTAGGTGACCGGCCAGGCGGCCGTCCACTGGCTCAGCATCTCGGCGGCCGTCTCCATCCTGAGGCCCCTTTCCAGAACCCCGGCCAAGACGATCCGCGCACGGGACGCCCGGAGGGGGAGCAGCCGGGCGTGTTCCTGCTCGTCTTCCTCGGTCAGGCCCGGCAGCGGAAGGTCCAGCGCGTCATGCACGGCCCGCAGCAGCGCCGTCATGGCGTCCGCCTCAGCGGGAGCCGCCTTAGGCGTGGTGGGCTCGCTCACAGCGCACCACCCACCGCGATCACGGCGGCCGCGACCAGCAGTGCACCGGCAGCGCAGGTCAGATCGACCGCGCGGCGCAGGTTGGCGAACTTGGCCACCGCGATACGCGAGAGGTTGGCGATGTCCTGCTCTCGCCGAGCCTCGGCCAGGTGGGCGCGGATCTGGTCGGCGGTGAGCGTCGCCCACAGCGGGAAGCCCATCGGGCGGGAGCCGCCGAGGTTCGGCCGCACGGCCCGCAAGAGCAGGGCTGCAGCACCGAGCAACAGGGCCACGCCCATGCCGCCGACCACGTACGCGGCGGCCGGAAGGGAAACGCCACTCGCGACCGTCCACACACCCGCCAGCAGGGCACCGATGAACGCCAGCAACAGGCTGGTCTTGCTGTCGGTCCGGGCGATCTCCGCCTTCACCTCCGCATGCGCGGCGGCGAGAGCGGCGTCCATCCGGTCCACCGAGGAGACCGGCGTGGTGTCGGGGCTGCTCATGCCGACACCTCCGCGTCCTGCTCGGTGGTGCGGTTGGCGAGCTTGGCCCGCGCGTCCATCAGACGGCGCTCCGCGCGCCGCAGCCGCTTCGCGTCGATCGGGTACAGCTCGCGGTCCAACAGGGCGATCTGCACGTCCAGCAACTCGACCTCGGCGGTGATGACGGGCATCTCGGCCGCGATCGCGTCCAGCTCGGCGGCCGTCGGCCCGCCGTCGTACCCGGCCTTGGTAACGGCCGCTTGAACAGTGCCGATGAACTTCATGGGTCGTGGTTCCTCTCGAATGGGACGGCCCGAAAGCGGCCCCGGTGTTCCCGCACCGGGGCCGCGCCGTTTCGTGGGGTGGGGCCAGTAGGCGCCGAGTTCTCAGGGCTTCCAACCGCGCTTCATCGCCTGGCCGATGGTCTCGCCGGGGTGGTCGTCGGCGCGGACGCTCGTGGGGTCCGGGGCGGGGGCGTCCGCCCTCCAACCTCGCCGCATGGCCTGGCCGATGGTCTCGCCCGGGGCGGCATCGTGCCGCCGGACGCTGTCGCTGATGGTCTCGGTGTCCTTCTTGCGTCCGAACACGCTTGATTCCTCCTGGGTATGGCGGTCGTGCGGGGGTCGGGCCGGTGTCTCCGGCTCCCCTCAGCCCCGCCCGTACAGCGCAAAGCGCCGGACGGGCGAGGGAGGCAACCGGCCGCAGCAGCGGCTGCGGTGCGGGTCGAACGCCGACGGGCGACCACGGACAGGTCCGGGGCCGCCCGTCGGCGGGTGGTGCGGTGACGCGGTGGGCGTTGCCGCCGTGCCGGTCCAGCACGGTCGGCGCCCAGATATGTCGACGGTTCACGACAACCTCCTACGAGGCGGAAGGGGGCTTTGCTGGGCGGCCGTTGCCACGACGTTCCAGTCCCGGGCCCCTGAGAGCCGGTGCGTCATCGTCGCTGCTCTGACGCCAGCAGGGCGGCGCGTACCAGGTGGCACCACCGGGGTTGACCTCCAGCAATGAAGGGCTGATCCCCAGGGGTGTTCTCCAGAGCCAGTACGCGGGACAGGCCGTGTTCACCTGCCTCGAAGTGGCCGCCATCGGCCATCACCCGGGCCGTTGCGGGGACGGGGACTCACACCCCGTCGTCTCGTGTTGACACCCTGTTGAGTTCTCAAGGAACAAGCACTTCCTTCAGGCCCGTCTCACGGGGCCCTCCGGGCGCACAGCAAGAGGGGTGGCACCTGTGGTTCCTGTGGTTCTACTGGTACCAACCACTTGCTGGATATGATGCTGCACCCCGGACCCGGGTGACGTCAAGCACTTTGGTTCAGCTCGTTGGTACCAGTTAGCTGCATGGGGCAAGATGGAGCCATGGCGACGGCATCGGAACCCCTGTACATGCAGCTAGCGGCCACCCTGCGGGAGAAGATCGCCAAGGGTGAGTACGCACCCGGGAGCAGCCTGCCCAGCGAGCGGAAGCTCTGTGAGGCGCACAACGCCTCCCGCAACACCGTGCGACTGGGATTGCAACGGCTCGTAACGGAAGGGCTTATCTCTCCAAGCCATGGGCGCGGCTATATCGTGCGCCGACCGGACGTCCTGGTGTACAACGCTTCCCGCTCAGAGGATCACAATCGGCGCGTTACCGCCGGGGTCGATGCTTGGGTACAAGACATCCAGGAGCAAGGACGCACACCCAGTCAGCGCATCTCTGTCGCCATCGAAAAGGCGAATCCTGATATCGCGGAGCGACTTTCCGTGGAACCCGGAAGTCTGCTTGTGGTTCGGCGAAGGCTGCGTTTCGTAGACGATCAGCCTTGGTCCACTGAGGACTCTTACTACTCTCACGAAATTGTGCACAACACGCCAATTGCCGAACCGGCCGACATCGCGCAAGGCGTCATCGCGTACATGGCTTCCCTGGGATATCGCCAAGTGCGCTACGTCGATGACGTCACGGCAGCGATGCCGAACCCCAAACAAGCTGACGAGTTGGCCATAGAGCCAGGGGTTCCACTCCTGATCAGGACACGCGTCGGGTACACGACGACCATACCGATTCGGGTGACAGTCACGGCCATGCCCACCGATCGAAACGTGCTTCGCTACGAACTGGGGACCCATGAGCAGCGTTCTTGAAGGCATCACGATCCGCCCTGCCGACAAGACAGAGGCGGACCTTATCGCCTCGATGTGGGCCGAAGCCTCCCAGTGGCTTAAATCGCGCGGGCTAGATCAGTGGCAGTATCCGGCTGACGCGGAGAAAATTGCTCGCGACATTGAGCGCGGGAACGCCTACGTAGCTCACAGGGTGCGCAATCACCAGAATGCCATTGAGTACGTGGGGACCATAACCGTAGATAACTTCGCCGATCCAGAGTTCTGGACGGCGCACGACAATCCGGATGAAGCGCTGTACGGGCATCGAATCATCACCCTCCCCGAACTCCGGGGACAGGCCGTAGGGCTTACGCTTCTCGACTGGGCATCGGTAAAGGCCGAGGAGGAAGGAAAGAAGTGGTTCCGAGTCGACGCCTGGAAGACCAACGCCGAACTTGGCAGCTACTACGAACGGCAGGGGTTTGAGCACGTGCGGACGGTGGACCTGCCCCATCGGCGGTCCGGTGCCCTGTACCAGCGCCGGGCGGGGATGGTCAGCGACCGCGCACCCAAGTTCGTCGGCTCGGAGACCTGACCGCCACTGAGCGCCATCCGGGTGCGCCAACGGTGGCGTGCAGCCAAGGGGGCCAAGGTGCGCCCAGGGAGCCACCGTTGGCGGGCTTGATCAGTTCTGCTCAGTCCATGCTGTGGTACTCCATGACGTACGCCCCGGCATCCAGCAGCATCCGGTTGACCTCGACGGGCTTGCCTTCCTCGGTGAGGGCCGTGCGGTAGATCTCCACGACGGGAGTTCCCTCGGCCAAGTGCAGGCGTTCGGTTTCGTCCTGGCTGGGCATTCGCGCGCGCAGTTCTTCGACGAAGCGGACGGGCTTGGCGCCGAGTTCGGCGAGGCGTGCGTACGTGCCGCCGGGTCCGGGGTCCTCACGAGCAATGGCCGACTCCCTGACCAGGTCGGCAGGGTGGTACGAGACGGCGGCCTGCACCGGCTCACCATCCACGACGAGCAGTTGATCGCGAACCACCACGCTCGCGCCCTCCTCCAGGTCGAGGGCACGAGCCACATCATCCGGCGCCGGAGCCTCGTAGACGCGCAGCCCGGTCACCGCCATGGGCCGCTCACCGAGGTCGGCACTCCAAATCGAGCCGCCCTGGGGCCCTCCCTCCTGGGCAAGTCGCCGGTTGGCGACGCGCCGAATCGGCTGGAACTCCCGGACAAACGTGCCGCTGCCTCGTCGGCGGACGGCCAGCCCCTCGGTCACCAGCAGAGTCAGAGCCCGGCGGGCCGTCTCCTTGGCGACCCCGTACTGCCGAACGAGGGCAGGCTCGCCAGGAAGCCGTGCGCCGGGCGCCAACTCGCCAGAGCGGATGCGCTCTCGCAGATTGTCGGCGATCTGCCTGGCGGTGTGCGCCATCAGATTTCTCACTTCCCTAGGGTGGTCTCTCAGCTTGGCATGCGTGCGGCGGATTGCCTTCTGCGAGGGGAGCGGCAAGAAGGGCGTGCTGCGGCCTGGCGGGGCCCTGGCGCACAGTCCCGGGACTGTGATGGGCTTGAGCTGTCGAGGGGAGTCCGGAATGGCGCCGAAGTGGCGAGAGTTGGCGGACAGGCTAGCCGAGCGGATCAAGAGCGGCGAGTACGAACCAGGCCAGCAGCTTCCGCACATCAGAGATCTTGTCGAGGCGGGCGAAGGCTCGAAGTCCACCGTTCACCAGGCGTACAAGGCTCTTGAGGCTGAGGGTCTGGTGACGTCATCGCGGGGTCACGGCACCGTTGTGCGGCGTCAGACCCCACTCAAGCGGCTCGGCATCGCGCGGTACGACAAGGCCAACTGGCGGTGCAGCGAAGAGGCGGCGCTCACCTCTGGGCGCGGCCGCAGCGACGAGCAGACTCAGACCGTCAACCGTGTGGCAGCACCGCCAATCGTCGCAGCAGCGTTCGGCCTGCCTGATGGCGCGGAGGTCTACATGCGGGGGTGGCTCGTGAGGGAGGGCGAACAGCCGACGCACACCCTGACCAGCTACTACCACCCTGAACACGTTGAAGGCACCCGGTTGGTGGACGCGGCTTCGGGACCGGAGGGCAGGGACGACTGCTTCCAAGTGCTGTGCGACATGGGGTACGAGATCGACCACATGAAGGAAGAGCTTTTTGCGCGCGTCTCCACATCGGACGAGGCGAAGCTGCTGCACCTGTCACTGCGTGAGCCCGTGGTCGAGTTGCGCCGGACGACCCGCACGGCTGACGGCACCGTGGTCGAATTCGCCATCGACGTGCACGTCGCGGCGCGGTTCACCTGGGAGTACGAGTTCAAGGTCCCGAACTCGGCGTAGAGCGAGTGGGCAGAGTGCCCGAGTAGCAGACCCAGACGGTATGCGGCGAGCGATGAGGCACGGTCTCAGTTCTGGTCTCGGTTGCCGCTCATTCTGGGATCGTCCGGGGCTGTCCGCAGAAGTCCATCACGCCACCTGACCTGCTGCGATGCGGCACCAACGGACATCCCCGGACTGCCCCGGACGAAGATCGGACAACTCGTAATGCGTAGGTCAAGGGTTCGATTCCCTTAGGCGGCTCACCTGAAGCCCAGGTCACACACATCGTGTGACCTGGGCTTTTTGTGTGGGTTCCGCCGGGCGGTCAGGTGCAGCGGCGGTGGGTGGGGGTGCGGCCGGTGAGGAGGTAGGTGTTGATCGCGGTGTCGACGCAGCGGCTGCCTCGGGCGTAGGCGGTGTGGCCGTCGCCGTCGTAGGTGAGGAGGGTGGCGGAGGTGAGCTGGGAGGCGAGGGCGCGGGCCCAGCGGTACGGGGTGGCGGGGTCGCGGGTGGTGCCGACGACGACGATCGGGGCGGCGCCCTTGGCGCGGAGGCGGTGGGGGCGGCCGGTCGCGGGGACGGGCCAGTAGCCGCAGTTCAGGGCGGACCAGGCCAGGGACCTGCCGAAGACGGGGGATGCCTTCTCGAAGGCGGGGAGGGACGTGCGGACGTCGGCGGGGGTGCGGAAGGCGGGTGGCAGGTCGAGGCAGTTGACGGCCGGGTTGGCGTACATGAGGTTGGCGTAACGGCCGTCGGTGTCACGTTCGTAGTAGAGGTCGGCGAGGTTCAGCAGGCCCTCGCCGTCGCCGCGCCGGGCCGCGCGGAGGGCGGTGCGCAGCTGGGGCCAGGCGCCCTCGTCGTACATCGCGGTGATCACGCCGATGGTGGCGAGGGATTCGGTCAGGGCGCGGGAGCCGCCGGTGGGGACCGGGCGGGAGTCGATGCGGCGGAACAGGGCGCTGAGCTGCTTGCGGGCGCCCGCCACGGTGCCGGTGCCGAGGGGGCAGCCGGAGCGGCGGAGGCAGTCCCGGGCGAAGGCGGTGAAGGCGGTTTCGAAACCGGCGGTCTGGTCGCGGTTCATGCGCCGGGAGGTCAGCGTGGGGTCGAGGGCGCCGTCGAGGACGAGGCGGCCGACGCGGGCCGGGTAGAGGTCGGCGTAGGTGGCGCCGAGGAAGGTGCCGTACGAGGCGCCGACGTAGGCGAGTCTGCGGTCGCCGAGGGCCGCGCGCAGCAGGTCCATGTCGCGCGCCGCCTCGACGGTCGAGACATGGCGGAGGACTCTGCCGGAGCGGGCGGCGCAGCCGCGGGCGAACTTCTTGTACGCGGCGACGAGGCGGCGGGTTTCGGCGGCGTCGTCGGGGGTCTGGTCGGTCCGGGTGAAGGTGTCCATCTGCCGGTTGCTCAGGCAGGTGACGGGTTCGCTCCCGGCCACGCCGCGCGGGTCCATCGCGACCAGGTCGTACCGCGCGCGGACCGCCGACGGGTAGCCGATCGCCGCGAAGCTCTGCAGATAGCCGATCGCGGAGCCGCCGGGGCCGCCGGGGTTCACCTGGAGCGACCCGATGCGGCGGGCGGAGCGGGTGGCCTTCTTCCGGGAGACCTCCAGCTTCACGTCATGGCCGGTGCCGGGCCGGGCGTAGTCGAGCGGGGCCTTGAGCGTGGCGCAGTCGAAGCCCGCGCCGCCGGGGCACTTGTGCCAGCTCAGGGTCTGCTCGTAGTAGGGCTTGAGGGCGGCGGGGACGGTTTTCGGCATGGAGGCGGCGGCCTCCGGCGCCGGGGCTCCGGCGGAGCAGCCGGAGAACAGCACGGCGGCGCCTGCGACGGCGACGCCGATGGTGGTGAGCGTGCTGCTGCGGCTGGTGGCCATCGGCGGGTCCCTCGGGTCGCGGGTGCCGCCGAGGAGTCGACGGCGATACGGAGGGTATCCGTCCGGCTACGCTCCATCGCCCGCGTCCTCACTCGTACGGGTGAGGGCGCACGGGACGCACGGGTGAGGGCGCACAGGGAAGGGCACGCGCGCCAGGGCCCCGCCGGGCGCTCAGCCCGCGCGCAGTGCCATGGTCATCGCCTCCACCGCCAGCAGCGGCGCCACATTGCGGTCCAGCGCATCGCGGCAGGCCGAGATCGCCTCGATCCTGCGCAGCGTCCGCTCCGGCTTCGAGCCCGAGGCCACCCGCTCCAGGGCGTCCCGTACGTCGGTGTTGGCGAGCGCGACCTGGGAGCCGAGCTGGAGGGCCAGCACGTCCCGGTAGAAGCCCGTCAGCTCGGTCAGGGCCAGGTCGAGGGTGTCGCGCTGGGTGCGCGTCGCGCGGCGCTTCTGGCGGTCCTGCAGGTCCTTCATCGCCCCGGCCGTGCCACGCGGCAGCCGCCCGCCCGTACCGGCGGCGGCGCCGAGCGCGGCGCGCAGCTCCTCGGTCTCCTTGGCGTCGACCTCCTCCGCGACCTGCTTGGCGTCCTCGGCCGCCGCGTCGACCAGCTCCTGCGCCCCCTTGAGGCAGCCGCCCACGTCATCGACGCGCAGCGGGAGCTTGAGCACCGCCTTCCGGCGCGTCCGGGCCCGCTCGTCGGTGGCCAGGCGGCGCGCGCGGCCGATGTGCCCCTGGGTGGCGCGGGCGGCGGAGGCGGCCAGCTCGGGGTCGATGCCGTCACGGCGGACCAGGATGTCCGCGACGGCGTCCACCGGAGGCGTACGGAGGGTCAGGAGGCGGCAGCGGGAGCGGATGGTGGGCAGCACATCCTCCAGGGAGGGCGCGCACAGCAGCCACACGGTGCGCGGCGCGGGCTCCTCGACGGCCTTCAGCAGCACGTTGCCCGCGCCCTCGGTGAGCCGGTCGGCGTCCTCCATGACGATCACCTGCCACCGGCCGCTCGCGGGGGAGAGCTGGGCCCGGCGGACGAGTTCGCGGGTCTCCTTGACGCCGATGGTGAGCATGTCCGTACGCACCACCTCCACATCGGCGTGCGTACCGACCAGCGCGGTGTGGCAGCCGTCGCAGAAGCCGCAGCCGGGGGCACCGCCCAGCGCCCGGTCAGGGCTCACGCACTGCAGTGCGGCGGCGAAGGCGCGGGCGGCGGTCGCCCGGCCGGAACCGGGCGGTCCGGTGAACAGCCAGGCGTGCGTCATCTTCGAGGACGCCATGGGCTCGGAGCCGGGCTCGGCTGACACACCGGCCGTGACCAGCGCGTCCGCGTCGCCCGCGGCAGCGGTCAGCTGGGCCGCTACTCGGTCCTGTCCGACCAGGTCGTCCCATACCGCCATGGCTGCCTCCGCCGTTCGTGCCCAACGCGTCCCATTGTGGGGCACCCCACCGACAACGCCGCCAGGCGGTCAGCGCCGACGCCGACCGCCGCCGCCCTCGTCGTCGCGGTCGCCGAGGAGTTCGTCGGCGAGCGTCGGGAGGTCGTCCAGCGGGGTCTCCTCCGCCCAGTCCGGACGCGGGCGCCGACGGCGCGGCTGGTCCTGGCCCTGGCCCTGCGGCTGGTGCTGGTCGTACTGCGGCAGCTCGCGCGTACGGTCGCTCTCCTGCGCCTGGTCCTGGCGCTGGCCCTGCTCCCGCTGCTCCTTGCGGAACATCCACGGCGGAACCCGGTCGGCCGGATCGGCGGGACGCTCCTCCCGCACGGGCGGCAGGACAGCCGTCTCGTCGGTCGCGGAGGACTCCGGCGCCGGGGACTCAGGGCGGTGCTGCGGCAGGACCGTGGTCTCGTCGGCGTCCGGATCCCGCTGGGGGCGCACGGGCGGGAGTACGGCCGTCTCGTCAACGCCCGGCCCATCCGCGCCCGGCCCATCCGCGTCACGCTCACGGGGATCACGGGCCGCCTGCGGGTCGAACCGCGGCGTACGCACCGTCTCCGCCACATCGGCCGACTCCGGCGCACCCGCCGACTCTGCCGACTCCCGCGTCTCCTCCGCATCGGCCGACTCCGGCACCTTCGGCAGCTCCGTCTCCAACGTCGGAGCGTCCGCCGCCATCCGCGCCTGCTCCGACCGCAGCAGCGCCTCCTCCATCTTGCGCTGCTCCTCCTGGCGGCGCGCCGCCGCCTCGGCCCGCTCCTGGGCCTGCGCCTCCGCCTTGAGGCGCAGCCGCTCCTGTTCGGCGGCGCGGGCGCGGTCCTCGGCCTCGATGCGCTTGCGGTCCTCCTCGGCCCGGCGGCGCGCGTCCTCGGCCCGCTTACGGGCCTCCTCCGCCTGCCGCTCGGCCTCACGCTGCCGCGCCTCCTCCAGCTCGCGGCGCTTGCGCTCCTCCTCCTCGGCGCGCGCCTTGGCCAGCGCCTCCTGGCGCTCGCGCTCCAGCCGCTCCTCCTCCGCCTTGCGGGCGGCCTCCTCCTCGGCCTTGCGGCGCGCCTCTTCCTCCGCCGCCTTCCGGGCCTCCTCCTGGGCCTTCAGCTCCGCGTCCGACAGCGGCAGCATCTGGTCCAGGCGGCGGCGTACGACCGTGGTGACCGCCTCCGGCACCTGCCCGGCGTCCACCACCAGATAGCGGGCCGGGTCGGCGGCGGCGAGGGCGAGGAATCCGGAGCGCACCCGCTGGTGGAACTCGGCGGGCTCGGACTCCAGCCGGTCCGGGGCCTCGGTGAAGCGCTCGCGCGCGGTCTCCGGGGAGACGTCCAGCAGCACCGTCAGATGCGGCACCAGGCCGTCGGTCGCCCAGCGGGAGATGCGGGCGATCTCGGTCGCGGCGAGGTCGCGGCCCGCGCCCTGGTAGGCGACGGACGAGTCGATGTAGCGGTCGGAGATGACGACCGCGCCGCGCTCCAGGGCGGGACGGACCACCGAGTCGACGTGTTCGGCGCGGTCCGCCGCGTACAGCAGCGCCTCCGCGCGGTGCGAGATCCCCGCCGACGAGACGTCGAGCAGGATCGAGCGCAGCCGCTTGCCGATGGCGGTCGCGCCCGGCTCGCGGGTGACCACCACCTCGTGGCCCTTGGCCCTGACCCATTCGGCCAGCGCCTCGACCTGCGTGGACTTGCCCGCGCCGTCACCGCCCTCGACGGCGATGAAGAAGCCGGTCTCGGCCGGGGCCTCGTCCGCGCCCCCGCCGCGCAGCAGCGCCTCGCGCAGGTCGCGGCGGAGCGGGACGCCCTGCCGGTCGTCGGTGCGGCCGAGGACCAGCGCGGCGATGGGCAGCAGCAGCGCGCCGACGAGCATGAGCGTGAAGGCCGCGCCGCCGTGGGCGAACACGAACTCGCCGCTGCCGAGCCGGTGCGGTCCGATCACGGCGGCGAGCAGCGGGGCGACGACCGCGCCGAGGCCGACCGCGACGCGGACGACGGCGTGCAGATGCTCGGTCATGCGGTGACGGCGCGACTCCTCCAGCTCCTGGTCCAGGAGGGAGTGGCCGGTGTTCGCCGCGACACCGGCCGACAGACCGGCGAGCAGCGCGATCATCAGGACGGTCGTCGCGTCGTGCACCAGACCCGCCGCGAGCAGCGCGAGACCGGTCAGCGCGACCGAGAGGGCGAGCAGGCGGCGCCGCGAGAGCCCCGGGAGAACCTTGGGCGCCGAGCGGATGCCGATCGCCGGGCCGCCGCTGAGTACGAGGACGAGCAGCGAGAAGCCGACCGGGCCGCCGCCCAGGTCCACGGCCTGCAGCGCGGCGACGCCGACGGCCGCGGCGATCGCGGCCGCCACTCCGGCGCAGGCGAGGATCAGCAGCGGTGCGGCGCCGGTACGGCCCTTGTCGGCACCGGTGCCGGAGGCGGCGCGCGGACGGCGCAGTCCTTCGAGCGGGGAGCGCGTACGGGGCGTCTGCGCGCCGGGCAGCTCCACGAAGTAGAGGACCGAGATGGACGCGGCGAACAGCCCGGCGCCGACGTACGAGCCGAGCGCGGCCTGATGGGCGTGGAACCAGCTGACGCCCGTCCCCAGCAGCCTGCCGATGAGCATGACAACGAGAAGCCCGGCGGCGGCCAGCGGCACGCTGAGGAAGTTCGTCCGCAGCGAGAGCCGCCGCAGCGCGTCCATGTGGTCCGGCAGCGGACGTACGGCGGCGCCCTCGACGGGCGGCGCGGGGAGCAGCGCGGGGGCCGCGTCGTCCTTGGCGATGGTCCAGAAGCGTTCGGCGACACCCACGACGAAGGTCGTGATGAGCAGCCAGGCGATGGCGTCGTCGGGCGTCCAGTCGATCCACAGCGGTGCGATGAGCAGCAGAACGAGCCGCAGCCCATCCGCGCCGATCATGGTCCAGCGGCGGTCCAGCGGGCCGGACGGGCCGATGAGCGCGGAGAGCGGGCCGAGGAGGACCGCGCCGAACAGCAGGGTCGCCAGGAGCCGCATGCCCAGCACGGCCGCGACCGCCAGCGCCGCACCTCGATAACCTCCGCCGAACGAACCGGCGGCGACCGCGGCCTGCAGCGACAGCAGTACGAGCACCAGCACGGCCAGCGCGTCCGCGGCGCCGCCGACGAGTTGGGCGCTCCAGAGCCGTCGTAGCGGCGGATAGCGCAGGAGGGCTCGGACGGCACGCTCGCGGGAGTCCGCGGCAAGGGCGCCGGAAGTGGGGGTCACGTCCGTAGGCTGCTCTCGCGTCATCCCGCCAGCCTATCCGGATCACGTGAATCCACGTCCCCCCGGCCGAACAAACGGGCGGGGGCACGCGGATGACATGGCCGCGACCAGGCGTTTACTCCGCCTTGGCCGCCGTTTTCCCGGCCGAGGCCGTCTTGGCCGCGGTGGTCTTCTTCGCGGCCGTCTTCTTGGCCGTGGTCTTCTTCGCCGCGGTCGTCGTCTTCTTCGCCGCGGTCGTCGTCTTCTTCGCCGCGGTCTTCTTGGCGGCCGTCTTGGTGGCCGTCTTCTTCGCAGTGGTGGTCTTCTTCGCCGCCGTCTTCTTGGCCGGGGCCTTCTTCGCCGCCGCCTTCTTGGCGGTCTTCTTGGCCGGGCCCTTGGCGCGCTTCTCCGCCAGCAGCTCATAGCCGCGCTCGGCCGTGATCGTCTCGACGTCGTCGTCCCGGCGCAGCGTCGCGTTGGTCTCGCCGTCCGTGACGTACGGGCCGAAGCGGCCGTCCTTGACCACGACCGGCTTCTCGCTGACCGGGTCGGTGCCCAGCTCCTTCAGCGGCGGCTTGGCCGCGGCCCGGCCGCGCTGCTTGGGCTGTGCGTAGATCGCCAGCGCCTCTTCGACCGTGATGGCGAAGAGCTGCTCCTCGCTCTCCAGCGAGCGCGAGTCGGTGCCCTTCTTCAGATACGGGCCGTAGCGGCCGTTCTGCGCGGTGATCTCGGTGCCCTCGGGGTCGGTGCCGACCACGCGCGGCAGCGACATCAGCTTGAGCGCGTCCGCCAGGGTCACCGTGTCCAGGGACATCGACTTGAAGAGCGAGGCGGTGCGCGGCTTGACCGCGTTCTTGCCGGTCTTCGGGGTGCCGTCGGGCAGCACCTCGGTGACGTACGGACCGTAGCGGCCGTCCTTGGCGATGATCGGGCGCCCGCTCTGCGGGTCGGTGCCCAGCTCGAAGTCGCCGCTCGGCTTGGCGAGCAGCTCCTCCGCGAACGCCACGGTCAGCTCGTCCGGCGGCAGGTCGTCGGGGACGTCGGCGCGGTGGCCGGTCTCGCCCTCGGTCTGGGACGGGCGCTCGACGTACGGGCCGTAGCGGCCGACGCGCAGCATGATCCCGTCGCCCACGGGGAAGGACGAGATCTCCCGGGCGTCGATCGCGCCCAGGTCGGTGACCAGCTCCTTCAGACCGCCGAGGTGGTCGCCGTCGCCGTTCCCGGCCTCGGCCGCGGCGTTCGCGCCCGCGTCACCGCCGTCGGCGCCCTCCGCGCCCTCACCGAAGTAGAACCGCTTGAGCCACGGCACGGCCTGGGCCTCGCCGCGCGCGATGCGGTCGAGGTCGTCCTCCATCTTCGCGGTGAAGTCGTAGTCGACCAGTCGGCCGAAGTGCTTCTCCAGCAGGTTGACCACGGCGAAGCTCAGGAAGGACGGCACCAGAGCGGTGCCCTTCTTGAACACATAGCCGCGGTCGAGGATGGTGCCGAGGATCGTGGCGTACGTCGACGGACGGCCGATCTCGCGCTCTTCCAGCTCCTTGACCAGCGACGCCTCGGTGTAGCGGGCCGGGGCCTTGGTGGCGTGGCCGTCGGCGGTGATCTCCTCCGCGGTGAGCCGGTCGCCCTCGGAGACCTGCGGCAGACGGCGCTCGCGGTCGTCCAGCTCGGCGTTCGGGTCGTCGGCGCCCTCCACGTAGGCCTTCATGAAGCCGTGGAAGGTGATCGTCTTACCGGAGGCGGAGAATTCCGCGTCCCGGCCGTCGCTCGCCCGGCCGCCGATCTTGACGGTGACGGAGTTGCCGACCGCGTCCTTCATCTGGGAGGCGACGGTCCGCTTCCAGATCAGCTCGTACAGCCGGAACTGGTCACCGGTGAGACCGGTCTCCGCCGGGGTGCGGAAACGATCACCCGAAGGGCGGATGGCCTCGTGCGCCTCCTGCGCGTTCTTCACCTTGCCCGCGTACGTCCGCGGCTTGTCCGGCAGGTAGTCGGCGCCGTACAGCTGCGTGACCTGCGCCCGGGCCGCCGCCACCGCCGTGTCCGAGAGGATGGTGGAGTCGGTGCGCATATAGGTGATGTAGCCGTTCTCATACAGCTTCTGCGCGACCTGCATGGTGGCCTTGGCGCCGAAGCCGAGCTTGCGGCTGGCCTCCTGCTGCAGCGTCGTCGTACGGAACGGGGCGTACGGCGAGCGGCGGTACGGCTTGGACTCGACGGACCGCACCGAGAAGGCGGTGTCCGCGAGGGCGGCGGCCAGGGCGCGGGCGTCCGCCTCGTCCAGGTGCAGGACGTTCGCGCCGTCCTTGAGCTGCCCGAGCGAGGTGAAGTCGCGGCCCTGGGCGACCCGGCGGCCGTCGACTGCGGACAGCCGGGCGCCGAAGGTGCCCGGATCGCTGACGTCACCGGCGCGGCCGGTGGCGAAGGTGCCGGTCAGGTCCCAGTACTCGGCGGAGCGGAAGGCGATGCGCTCGCGCTCCCGCTCGACGACGAGCCGGGTGGCCACCGACTGGACGCGGCCCGCGGACAGCCCCCGCATGACCTTCTTCCACAGGACCGGCGAGACCTCGTAGCCGTAGAGGCGGTCCAGGATGCGGCGCGTCTCCTGGGCGTCGACCAGGCGCTTGTTCAGCTCGCGCGGATTGGCGACGGCCTCGCGGATCGCGTCCTTGGTGATCTCGTGGAAGACCATCCGGCGGACCGGGACCTTGGGCTTGAGGACCTCCTGGAGGTGCCAGGCGATGGCCTCGCCCTCCCGGTCCTCATCGGTGGCGAGGAAGAGTTCGTCGGACTCGGCGAGCAGCTCCTTGAGCTTCTTGACCTGGCTCTTCTTGTCCGCGTTCACCACGTAGATGGGCTGGAAGTCCCGCTCGACGTCCACACCGAGCCGACGGACCTCGCCGGTGTACTTGTCGGGTACCTCGGCCGCACCGTTCGGCAGGTCCCGGATGTGCCCGACGCTCGCCTCGACCACGTAGCCCGGGCCCAGGTAGCCCTTGATCGTCTTCGCCTTGGCAGGCGACTCGACGATGACGAGTCGGCGGCCGCCCTGTGCGGTCTCGCTGGTGGTCGGGGACAACTTCGCTCTTCTCTCCGGTCGACGCTCGGTGAACGGGCGCTGCAGCGCGGGTAACGCGTACACGGCCCTCTACGGTGACGCTGCGGAGTGTGACGGTACATCCCGCCCCCGTGTCAAACGGAAAAAGCCCGCAACGCCACTCGAACGGTAACCCGACAAGCGTCCTGTCTGCCGCCCGGACCGGCACAAGCCTCGCGGAAGGCGCCCTGTCAGGCGTAACCGAGGCACCAGATCCCGCCGCCCAGGGAGGCGGCGGCGAAGAGAAGGGAGAGGGTCGCGGAAGCGACGGGACTCACACCGTCGGCGACCGGCGCGCGCAGCCGCAGCCGCACCGCTGTCCACAGCAGCAGGGCCGCGCCGAACAACACGAATGCCGTTCCGGCGAAGATCGCAGGTCCGCTCTCCATGACCGGAGCGTGACACGCGTCGGAGGCGTACGGACGAAACCCGGGTGAACGGCGCACGACCGCCCTTTCCGGACGCGTTCACTACCCGGGAAGCCACCACCCGGGCAGCGGCTTCCCGCCAGGCGGGGGCAAGGGGGCGCGCGCCCCGCGCCCCGGCGTACGCCCCGCGTGTACTACGGAACCTCGTCGGCCACCGGCTGCAGAAACCCCTGTTCGACCAGGAGCCGGATGGACTCCGGGGTGCGGTCGCGCAGCACCACCGGGTCCTCCCCGAGCAGCTGGGCGATCGCGTCCAGGATCCGGCCCGCGCTCAGCGTGCCGTCGCACACCCCCGCGAACCCCGCGCTCACCGTGTCGACCTTGGTCGCGCGCCGCATGCCCCGGTTCTGCCGGAGCACCACATGCTCGGGGTCCTCCATGCCGGGCAGCCCGACCTGCTCCTGGACGACCTCGTCGGCGAGCCGGAAGCGGGCCGTCAGCAGCGCGGCGTCATCGTGCGCGCGCAGGAAGTCCTGCCGGTCGAAGTGGGCCGCCACGGCCTCCCCCAGCGGCTGCTCGACCGGATGCGGCCACTCCTCCACCGTCACCGACGGCCTGTCGGCGCCGGACTTTCGCAGCGTGATCCAGCCGAAGCCGATGGCCGTGGTCCCGCTCGCCTCGAACTCGTCCAGCCAGGCGTCGTAGCGCGCCGCGTACGCCTCGGGCCCGGCGAGATGCTCGCCCGCGTCCCGCAGCCACAGCTCGGCGTACTGCGCGACGTCCTGCACCTCGCGCTGCACGATCCAGGCGTCACAGCCTGGCGGCACCCAGGAGGCCAGCCGCTCGCGCCAGTCCTCCCCCTGGACGTGCTGCCAGTTGGCGAGCAGCTGGCACCAGCCGCCGTCGCCGAGATGCTCCGCCGACTGCTGGACGAGGGTGCGGCACAGATCGTCCCCGGCCATGCCGCCGTCCCGGTAGACCAGCCGGTCGCCCTCGGCCGAGCGGGGCGAGATCACGAACGGCGGGTTCGACACGATCAGGTCGTACGTCTCGCCGCCGACCGGCTCGAAGAGCGACCCCTCGCGCAGATCCGGCTCCGGCGCCCCGGACAGGGCGAGGGTGAGCCGGGCCATGTCGAGGGCGCGCGGATTGGGGTCGGTGGCGGTGACCCGGGCGGCGTGGCGGCTCGCGTGCAGCGCCTGGATGCCGGAGCCGGTGCCGAGGTCGAGGGCGCGCTTGACGGGCGTACGGATGGTGAGCCCGGCCAGCGTGGTGGACGCGCCGCCGACGCCGAGGACGAGCCGCGCGCGGTCCTCGGCCCCGCGGGCACCGCCGGGTCCGCCGATGCCCGCGGCGCCGCCGACCGCGCAGCCGAGGTCGGAGACGATCCACCAGTCCTGGCCCTCGGGGCCGCCGTAGGGGCGCACATCCACGCTCGCGCGCACCTCGGAGCCGTCCGGCACGAGCCAGCCGTCGGTGAGGCAGTCGGGCACCGGCAGGGCTTCGGCCGCCCGTTCGTGGGGGACCGAGCGCTGCAGCAGAAAGAGCCGCACCAGGATTTCCAGCGGGCTGCCGCCCCGGGCCGCGCGCAGCGCGGGGACGGTCTCGCCGCGGGCCAGGGCGGCGTAGGCGGACGCGCCGAGCAGATCCAGCAGGCCGTCAGCGGTGAACGAGGCGGCCAGCAGCGCTTCGCGCAGGCGGCCGGTGCGCTCGGGGTCGGGGATCGGGAGGCGGGACGAGGGCTGGTGCGTACTCACGCCCCCATTGTCGGGGCAACCGCCGACCGTCGGCGACGACGGGCGGCGGCCTGTGGACAAGCCACCCTGTGGATAACTCGGCAACTCGACAACAGGGGCGTGCGGCCAGGCCTTCTCGCCCTCCGAGGAACTGGCCTCCACGGGCTGGCCTACGTGGCTGGTCTACGTGGCTGGCCTACGTGGGGCTGGTGGCGCCCGTCTTCGGCTTCTGGCAGCCGGGCTGCTTCGACATCGCGGTGCCGACCTTGCCCTCCTGGAGCTGCTTCAGGGCGTTGTCACCCGACGTGCTGAGCTTGTCGAGGTCGTCGGCGACGCCCTTGAGGCCTTCGGCGAACTTGGACTTGTCCGAGGTCTCGAGCTTGTCGACGGTCGTCTTCAGGTCGTTGTACGCCCCGGACGTGGCGTTCAGCTCCTTGACGGCCTGCTTCTGGGTCTGCTCGCCGTTGTCGACGGGCGGGGCGCCCGCCTTCTGCACCGCCTTGGCGAGCGCCGCGTAGGACTCGGAGATCTGCTGGAACGCCTTGGAGTCCGTCTGCTGGAGCTTCTTGGTGTCCTGCTCGTCGGACGCCGCCTGGATGGAGGCGTTGGCGCCCTGAATCTTTTTCAGCTGCGGCTGCACCTCGTCACAGACCGATTTGGCCCAGTCGTTGACCTTCTTGTCGCCGTCATCGCCGCCGCCGCAGCCGCTCAGCGCCAGTACGAGTGCCGCACCGCCGGACAGTGCCACAAGCTTCTTGTTCACCGGATTGGTCCCTTCCATGGCTCTCGGCCCCGGAACATACACGGCCAAGCCGCTCCGACCGTCTGCCGAGCATCCTGTATGGATACTTTTAAAGCCATTTGAACCAAGCTCGGTGTGCCATCCGCCTCATCGCGTTCTCCGCGGCAACCAGGAGACGGACCGGCGGACAGACCGGCGGAAGGCCGGACACGGCTGCGGGCGGACGGCGTGCCCCCGCACACCGTCCGCCCGCATGCCGCGGGGGCTCATACGGCCCCCTGACCGCTCCCGGGTCAGGACACCACCGCCGCGTCGGCCGACTTCGCGACGCGTTCGGAGTTGTCTTCCTCACCCACGGCGATTCCGCGCCGCTTGGAGACGTAGACGGCGCCCACGATGATCGCGACGGCCAGCGCGGCGATCACCGCCCGCATCCCCGGGCTCGCGTTGTCGCCGTAACTGAACTTCACGACCGCCGGGGCGATCAGCAGCGCCACCAGGTTCATGACCTTCAGCAGCGGGTTGATCGCGGGACCCGCGGTGTCCTTGAACGGGTCGCCGACCGTGTCGCCGATCACCGTCGCGGCGTGGGCCTCGCTGCCCTTGCCGCCGTGGTGCCCGTCCTCCACCAGCTTCTTCGCGTTGTCCCAGGCGCCTCCGGAATTCGCGAGGAAGACCGCCATCAGGGTGCCGGTGCCGATCGCCCCGGCCAGGAACGAACCGAGCGCGCCGACCCCGAAGGCGAAGCCGACGGCGATCGGCGCCAGGACCGCCAGCAGACCGGGGGTGGCCAGCTCGCGCAGCGCGTCCTTGGTGCAGATGTCGACGACGCGCCCGTACTCCGGCTTCTCGGTGTAGTTCATGATCCCGGGCTTCTCCCGGAACTGCCGCCGCACCTCGAAGACCACCGCACCGGCCGACCGCGACACCGCGTTGATCGCCAGCCCCGAGAAGAGGAAGACGACGGCAGCGCCGAGGACGAGACCGACCAGGTTGTTGGGCTGCGAGATGTCCAGGCTGAGGTTCATCTGCCCGGTCGCGGAGATGTGCACATCGGAGACGGCCTCCGCGATGGCGTCGCGGTACGAGCCGAAGAGCGCCGCCGCTGCGAGCACCGCCGTCGCGATGGCGATGCCCTTGGTGATCGCCTTGGTGGTGTTGCCGACCGCGTCCAGGTCGGTGAGCACCTGGGCGCCCGCGCCCTCGACATCGCCGGACATCTCGGCGATGCCCTGCGCGTTGTCGGAGACCGGACCGAAGGTGTCCATCGCGACGATGACGCCGACGGTGGTGAGCAGACCGGTCCCGGCGAGCGCGACCGCGAACAGCGCCAGCATGATCGAGGTGCCGCCGAGCAGGAACGCGCCGTAGACGCTGAGCCCGATCAGCACCGCCGAGTAGACGGCGGACTCCAGCCCCACCGAGATGCCGGAGAGCACCACGGTGGCCGGGCCGGTCAGCGAGGTCTTGCCGATGTCCCGCACGGGACGCCGGGTGGTCTCGGTGAAGTAGCCCGTGAGCTGCTGGATGAGCGCGGCGAGCACGATGCCGATGGCGACGGCGACCAGCGCGAGCACGCGCGGATCACCGCTGTGGCCGAGGATCTCGCGGTTGGTGACACCGTCGAGGTCGGCGTAGCTGGACGGCAGATAGGCGAAGACCGCGGCCGCCACCAGCGCCATCGAGATCACCGCGGAGATGAAGAAGCCGCGGTTGATGGCCGTCATCCCGCTGCGGTCGGAGCGGCGCGGGGCCACTGCGAAGATCCCGATCATGGCCGTGAGCACGCCGATGGCCGGGACGAGCAGAGGGAAGGCGAGGCCCGCGTCGCCGAAGGCCGCCTTGCCGAGGATCAGCGCGGCGACCAGGGTCACGGCGTACGACTCGAACAGGTCGGCGGCCATGCCCGCGCAGTCGCCGACGTTGTCGCCCACGTTGTCCGCGATGGTCGCGGCGTTGCGCGGGTCGTCCTCGGGGATTCCCTGCTCGACCTTGCCGACCAGGTCGGCACCGACGTCGGCGGCCTTGGTGAAGATGCCGCCGCCGACCCTCATGAACATCGCGATCAGCGCGGCACCGAGGCCGAAGCCCTCCAGCACCTTGGGCGCGTCGGCCGCGTACACGAGCACCACGCAGGAGGCGCCCAGCAGGCCGAGGCCCACGGTGAACATGCCGACCACGCCGCCGGTGCGGAATGCGATCTTCATCGCCTTGTGCGAGACCGCCGTCAGATCCACTCCCGGCTTCCCGGGAGCGGACGAAGCGGAATCTCCGTTGACCGGGGTGGCGGGGCCCTCGGGGGTCGCTTCCCGGGCCGCGGCGGCGACGCGCACATTGCTGCGCACCGCGAGCCACATCCCGATATAGCCGGTGGCCGCCGAGAATCCCGCGCCGATCAGAAAGAACGCCGACCGCCCGATGCGCTGCGACCAGTCATCCGCCGGCAACAACAGGAGCAGGAAGAACACGACCACGGCGAATCCGCCGAGGGTCCGCAGCTGCCGGGCCAGATAGGCATTCGCGCCTTCCTGAACGGCCTCGGCGATCTTCTTCATACTGTCCGTGCCCTCGCCGGCCGCGAGCACTTGTCGTACCAGCACCACGGCGACAGCGAGCGCCGCGATCGCGACCGCGGCGATCACCATCACGATCACACGGTTGCCGTCGGTCAGCTCTGCGGCGGCCAGGGTCGTGGTGAGATCCAGCTGATGAGGGGTGAGAGGCCCCGCCATTCGTCCTCCTTGACGTTTGGCACATGGGCGCGCAGCAGTTCTGCGACCGCAGAAGAGCCGCCACGCTCAGGCGTCCTGAGCTCAAGATGTGGACGGATTGTAAGTAGCGTCACACGATCAAAACAGGGCGCCGGAATGGGAATTCGCCTGCACCAGCGAAGATCAATAGGTTTGGGCCAGGAAATTCCTCCGGAAGGACGAAGGTCAACAATTCCCTGACGGGCGTGGAATGATCTCCATAAACGATCTCAGTGCACTATGAAAAGTGCTGTTCAGAGCGGTTTTCCGGCCACTCGGAAGGACGAACGGAACGACGGCAGGAACGACGCCCCGGAACGACGACCGGGCCGGCCGTCACGAGGACGGCCGGCCCGGAGGTCACGGCAGATTGAGCGGAATGGAGGCGGATCGTTACGGCACGAGGGACTGGGGCGAGGCCGGCCAGCTCATGCGGATCACACCGCCGGTCTCGCTGGTCGTCACCTCGACGTCGTCGACGAGCCCGCTGATGACCGCGAGGCCCATCTCGTCCTCGCTCTCGGCCTCGGCCGCGCCGTCGTCGTCCACGTCCGGATGGGAGCCGGGAGTGTGCCCCGCCGAGGTCGGGGACTCGTCGCCGACCTCGATGGAGAACTTCTTCTCCTCCTCGGTGAGCGCCACCCGAACCGGGGCGTCCACCCCGTTGCTCAGGTGCAGCCCCACCGCACGGGTGCAGGCCTCGCCGACCGCGAGCCGCACCTCGTCGAGCACGGCCTCGTCCACCCCCGCCCTGCGCGCCACGGCAGCCGCGACCAGCCGGGCGGTCCTGACGTGCTCGGGAAGCGCGCTGAAGCGGAGTTCGACGGTGGCCATGCCATCCCCCTCGGGCGTATGGGCGTGCAGATCAGGGGGCCGGGCGAAACCGCCCGGAACCCCCTTGTTGGTCTTCCCGCGGTGACTGGTCAGTCAGTCGCCGCGACAGCGTCCTCGACCGAGGTGTGAATGGGGAACACCTTGGTCAGGCCGGTGATACGGAAGATCTTGAGAATGCGCTCCTGGTTGCACACCAGACGCAGTGAGCCCTCATGGGCACGTACGCGCTTGAGCCCGCCGACGAGCACGCCGAGCCCGGTGGAGTCGAGAAAGTCGACGCCCTCCATGTCGACGACCAGGTGGTAGCTACCGTCGTTGACAAGCTCGACCAGCTGCTCGCGCAGCTTGGGCGCGGTATATACATCAATCTCGCCACCGACCTCGACGACCGTGCGGTCGCCAACGGTCCGAGTCGACAGGGACAGGTCCACGGATCCTCCAGCACCTTGCATCGAGCGGTCGCCCCCCATGGATCGGCAGCCGCGATGGCATTCAATCACTTACCAGCAGGCGTGCACGACGCCTTGAGCCCATTGTCCGTCAGACCAGTGACACACTCGGTGTCGATGGCCCACAACCAACTCCCGCGGCAGGCGGGCATACGCCCCTCGCCCCGGGCCGTTCTCGACCGGCTCGGCACCGGAGCGGGCCGAGGCGCGCGCATCACTCATACGGAGCACTTGCCCCCGCGTCTCGGCAGCCATGCCGACTGGCCGTCGCCGATCCGACCGGAAGTGATCGACGCCGTCCGGGCCGCCGGAATCGAGCGCCCGTGGGCCCACCAGGCGCGCACGGCCGCCCACGCTCTGCGCGGGGAATCGGTGGTCGTGGCCACCGGCACCGCCTCCGGCAAGTCCCTGGCCTACCTCGCCCCCGTGCTCAGCACCCTGCTGGACGGCTCGGAGGAGCCCAGCGGGCGGGGCACGACCGCCCTGTACCTCTCGCCCACCAAGGCGCTCGCCGCCGACCAGCGCCGCGCGGTGGCCGACCTCACCGCCCCGCTGGGCACCGGGGTGCGGGCGGCGGTGTACGACGGCGACACGCCGGTGGAGGAGCGCGAGTGGGTCCGCCAGTACGCCAACTACGTGCTCACCAACCCCGACATGCTCCACCGGGGCATCCTGCCGGGCCACCCCAAGTGGTCCTCCTTCCTGCGCGCGCTGCGCTATGTCGTCATCGACGAGTGCCACACCTACCGCGGCGTCTTCGGCTCCCATGTCGCCCAGGTGCTGCGCAGGCTCCGGCGGGTCTGCGCCCGCTACGGCTCCTCGCCCGTCTTCCTGCTCGCCTCCGCCACCTCCGCCGACCCGGCCGTGGCGGCGACCCGGCTGACCGGGGTGCCGGTCGCGGCGATCACCGAGGACTCCTCGCCCCGCGGCGAGGTGGTCTTCGCCCTGTGGGAGCCGCCGCTGACCGAGCTGCACGGCGAGCAGGGCGCCCCCGTCCGCCGCACGGCCACCGCCGAGTCCGCGGACCTGCTCACCGACCTGGCCGTCCAGGGCGTCCGCACCGTCACCTTCGTGCGCTCCCGGCGCGGCGCCGAGCTGATCGCCCTGATCGCCCAGGAGCGGCTGGCGGACGTCGACCGGTCCCTGCCCGACCGGGTGGCCGCCTACCGCGGTGGATATCTCCCCGAGGAGCGCCGCGCCCTGGAACGGGCCCTGCACTCCGGTGACCTCCTCGGCCTCGCCGCCACCACCGCCCTCGAACTCGGCATGGACATCGCCGGTCTGGACGCCGTCGTCCTGGCCGGCTATCCCGGCACCCGCGCCTCCCTGTGGCAGCAGGCGGGGCGGGCCGGACGCACCGGGCAGGGGGCCCTCGCGATCCTGGTCGCCCGGGACGACCCGCTGGACACCTATCTCGTCCACCACCCGGACGCCCTCTTCCGGCAGCCCGTCGAGTCCACCGTCCTGGACCCCGACAACCCGTACGTCCTCGCGCCGCACCTGTGCGCGGCCGCCGCCGAGCTGCCGCTCACCGAGGCGGACCTGGCTCTCTTCGGTCCCGCCACCGAGGAGCTGCTGCCGCAGCTGGAGCAGCGCAAGCTGCTGCGCCGCCGCGCGACCGCCTGGCACTGGACCCGCCGCGAGCGCGCCGCCGACCTCACCGACATCCGCGGGGAAGGCGGCAGCCCGGTCCAGGTCGTGGAGGCGGCGACCGGGCGGCTGCTGGGCACCGTGGACGCCTCGGCCGCCCACACCGCCGTCCACGAGGGCGCCGTCCACCTCCACCAGGGCCGGAGCTATCTCGTCCGGCAACTCGACCTGGAGGACTCGGTCGCGCTGGTGGAGGAGGCCAGTCCGCCGTACTCGACCACCGCCCGCGACACCACCGCGATCTCCATCCTGGAGACCACCACCGAGATCCCGTGGGGGGACGCGCGGCTGTGCTTCGGCTCCGTCGAGGTCACCAACCAGGTCGTGTCCTTCCTGCGCCGCAAGCTGATCACCGGTGAGGTGCTGGGCGAGACCAAGCTCGACCTCCCGCCCCGCACCCTGCGCACCCGGGCCGTGTGGTGGACGGTGACCGAGGACCAGCTGGACGACGCCCGGGTCCACCCCCAGGCCCTCGGCGGAGCCCTGCACGCCGCCGAGCACGCCTCCATCGGCATGCTGCCGCTCTTCGCGACCTGCGACCGCTGGGACATCGGCGGGGTGTCGGTCCCCCTGCACCCCGACACGCTGCTGCCGACCGTCTTCGTGTACGACGGCCACCCCGGCGGGGCGGGCTTCGCCGAGCGCGCCTTCCACACGGCCGCCCGCTGGCTGACGGCCACCCGCGAGGCGATCGCGGCCTGCGAGTGCGAGGCGGGCTGCCCGTCCTGCATCCAGTCCCCGAAGTGCGGCAACGGGAACGATCCGCTCGACAAGAGGGCCGCCATCCGCCTGCTGACGACGCTCCTGGCCAAGGCCCCGGACCAGCCGCCCGCCACCGACTGACCGGTCCGCGCCACCCGCTGCCGGGGGCCGCGCGGCCCGCTCCCCCGGATGCCCGCCATTTCCGGGCACGGGCCCGGGCGTGTCGGCGGGGCCCGCCCGCGACCGGACCCGGAGGGCGAACGGCCCGGCCCGCACCTCCGCCGTGAGATCCGCGATCTCACCGCTCAGGGCGCACCGCACCACGCGCGCGTCCTGAGCGGACGCCACCCGCCGGGCGAGGCGGCACGCCGCACCGGGCCCCTCCAGGCCGTGGTCCGCCGCGGCGAGCGCCGCCAGGTCGGCGGCCCCACCGGCCCGGTGGCGCGCCACCATGACCTGCCCTGCCGTCAGCACGACCGCGAACACCGCGCACAGCGCCGTCGCGGCGAGCGCCGCCCACACCGTCGCCGACCCACGATCGCCCGCCCCGCGCACGGCCCTCAGAGGGCCGCCCCCGCCCCGCGCACCAATCCAAACGGGACCGTCGCCCACTCGGCGCCGCGAACGCCCCAGAGGGCCCACGGAACGCCTCACGGGGCCCTCAGCCGCCCCGCACACGGATCGCCTCACCCGACCCTCCCCCGACCCGCGTCGACCGCTCCTACCGTGTCCTCGGCGAGGGCGACCGCCTCCGCGTGCAGCCGGAGCGCCAGCGGGCCGGGGCCGACCGCATGGGTCCGGACCCGCACTCGCACCAGGTCTCCGTCCCGCCACAGCTCGACCCGCGCGCCACGCGGCGCGGCCGCCCGGGCCGCGTCCATCGCGGCGTCCCGCGGCTCCGACCTCGCCGCGGCACGGGCCCCGGCCCGGGCCGCGTCCACGCAACTCAGCTGCGCGGACGCGGCCATCAGGCCCCAGATCAGCATCAGGGCGAACAGGACCAGCACCGGCAGCGTGACGGCCGTCTCCGCGGTGACGAATCCCCGGTCGGACCCGGTGCGGGCCGCTCGCGCACCGGCCCGCCCGTCCGGCCGCCCCGCCGTGGGCGACGCCTCAGAACGGCCCATCGAGAGCCCGTCCGATCACCGATTGCAGCGCACTGCTGACGGCCCCGCTGGTCACCACCTTGTACAGCACCGCCGCGAAGGCGCACCCCGCCAGCGTCCCCATCGCGTACTCGACGGTGGCCATGCCCGCCTCGGCCCGCATACGCGCCGCCGCCCGCCGCCGGGCCCACCACTGCTTCATCATTTCGGTCCCCCTCGTAGTCGTCAGATGTCGTGCGGAATACAGGCACCTCTCGCCGCAGCGGGTCAGAGGCGCCCGCGCTCAGGGGTGGCCCGCCAGACCGCCCGCCAGCCCGGTCATCACCGGGGCCACCCCGATCAGCAGATACGCGGGCAGGAAGCAGGCCCCGAGCGGGGCGGTGGCCAGCACGCTCGCCCGGTCGGCGCGTCGGCCCGCCTCCCTTCCCCGCTCGGCGCGGCAGTCGGCGGCGAGCCGGGACACCGGTTCCACGGCGGGGGCGCCGGTGGCCCCGGCGTGCTCCAGGGCGCGCGCCAGCCTGCCCGCGCCGGGCAACGCGCCAAGCCGCCCCCAGGCGTCGGCGGGCTCCCCTCCCAGCCGCAGCTCCGCAGCGGTCCGGACCAACCGCTCGCCGACCGGGCCACCGAGCGATTTGCCCACCGCGTCCGCCGCCGAGCGCGGGTCAGCTCCGGCGGCCAGACAGGCCGCCAGCAGGTCGGCGGCCAGCGGGATCTGCCGCGCCGCTTCGGCCGCCCCGTCCCCGGCGCCGCCGGTCCGCCCGGCGGTGGCCTGCCGCCGGTGCCACCGCCGGACGCCATACGCGGCCGCCAGCCCCAGCGCGCATCCCAGCGGCCCTCCGACGAGGACGACACCGGCCAGCAGGACGCCGAGCGAGGCCGCCCAGCCCAAGGCCGCGCCCTCGCCCGCCCGGGCGCGCCACCGCGCCCAGGGCCGGGCCCGCTTCCGGACCACACCGGAGTCCGCGTGCGATCCCCCGCCGGGCAGCAGCGCCGCCAGACGCCGCCCGGCGGCGCGCTCCCGCCGGTCCTCCACCAACGCCATCGCCCCATACACGACGGCGGCCATGAGGGGCAGCACGATCCCCAGCCTGTGGACAAGGACCACGCTCATCGGACGGGTGCCTTTCCAGGAGCGAGCGCCACCCGCATCGACCGTCTGAGCCAGGCGAAGCCCGCCCACTCCAGGAGACAGCCGACCGCGAGACAGCCCAGCCCGACCGGGGTGTGCAGGAGCTGATGCAGTGGCTCGGTGCCCAGCGCGGTGCCCATCAGGAGCCCGAAGACCGGCAGCACGGCCAGCACCGCGATGGTGGCCTTGGGCCCCGCCAGCCTGGCGCGCATGATCTCCCGCTGCTCGCGCTCGGCGCGCAGCGCCGACGCCACCCGGTCGAGCCCGGCGGCAAGCCCCGCGCCCTCGTCGACGGCCACCTGCCAGCAGGCCGCGACCCCGGTCAGCCCCTCCGCGCCGGGCTGCCGGGCCGCCCTGCGCAGCGCCTCGGGCACATCCCCGCCGAATCGGGCGGCCGCGGACACCAGCCCCCAGCGCTCCCCCAGGTCTGCCGAGGGCACGGACAGCAGCGCCTCGCCGGGCTGCCGCCCGGCCCGCAGCTCGCCCGCCACGGTGCCGCACAGCTCGATCACCCCCGCGGCACGCCGGTCGTGGGCCCGGGCGCGCTCCCGGGTCCGCAGCCACCGGCCGACGAGCGGCACGGCCGCCACCGCGACGAACAGCGGCAGGACCGACGCGCCCAGCACCGCGAGCACGCAGCCAAGCGGCAGGCACAGCAGCTCACGCCCCATCCGCCCGCCGTATCTGACCCGCCAGCTCTCCTTGAGCCAGGCGACCGTCTCGGACAGCCGCCGCACGGGGTCCGGCCCGGTGGGCACGGCGGGCCCGCCGCCCGCGAACAGCAGCCTGGCCCGGCGCAGCTCCCGGTCCCGCCCTGAGAGCAGCCACGCGGCCACTCCCGCGCACAGCAGCGCCGCTCCGACGGCCAGCACCCCGGGGTTCCCTCCGGTGCCGGTCATGACGCGCCTCCGCCCCGGGTGCACAGCTCCTTGAGCCGCTGCCAGCCCGACGCCCGCTCGAAGCCCCGCGGGCTCCACACGGCGGCGGGCACGGTGGTGACGAAGCCCGCGCGGTCCCGGTCCAGCACATGCAGCTCGGCGATCCTGCGCCGCCCGCCGCGGTCCCGCACCAGATGGACCACGACCGACAAGGCGGCCGCCAGCTGGCTGTGCAACGCGGCCCGGTCCAGGCCCGCGGTCGAGCCGAGCGCCTCCAGCCGGGCCGGTACGTCCCCCGCCGTATTGGCGTGGACGGTGCCGCAGCCGCCCGGGTGAACGGCATAGCCGTCCACATACACTCAACGGGCGCCAGACAGAGGGGAACGCCCGTGCCAACCTGCGTCATCTATGACCGCCTCTCCCGCCTCTTTGCGGAGGAGGCCACGGATCACCGCATCGCCGCATGCCGTACCTACGCAGAGCAACGCGGCTGGGAAGTCGTCCACGTCGCCACCGACACGAACGTCAGCGGCGCCTCCGCCCTGGAGGACCGGCCCGGTATGCGGGAGGTCCTGGCCTGGCTGCCGCGCGCCGACTACGTCCTGGCCGCGAAGCTGGACCGTTTCGCACGCAGTGTCCTGGAGTTCCAGCGGCTCCTCCGGGCCGCTGAGTCGACCCGGACCACGATCGTGACGGCCGATGGCGTCGTATCGCCGGAGAACGCCTCCATCATCGTGAACGTCCTGGCTGCCTTCGCGGAGTACGAACGCGACATGATCAAGGCACGCATTACGGACAGCAAGCGGCACTTCCGCCAGCGCGGGAACCATCTGGGAGGCGTCGCCCCGTACGGCTACGCCGTGGAGGGCCCCGTGAACGACAAGCGGTGGGTCATCGATGAGACAGCCGCCGCCATCCTGCGCGAGGCCGCTGACCGGCTGACTAACCACGGCGGAAGCCTGACAGCTCTGGCACGGGAGCTGAACGAACGGGGCGTCCTCCCTCCCGCGGAGCACGCACGCCAGCGTGACGGCCGGAAGCTGCGGGGGCAGCGCTGGCACTCCACGACGCTGCGGGATGTTCTCTACTCGCCTGCCGTTCGTGGCTGGGCTGTCATGGCCACCCCCGGCACGCGCCGGAGTGCGTTGACGAACCAGCCTGTCCTCGACAGTGAGGGCATGCCCGTGAGCGCTGGCCCGGCCATCCTTGACGCCCAGACCTGGTCCGCTGTCCGCGCCATCATCGACGGGAAGGCCGTGGGCCGTGGCGCTCCACGTGGTGGGAAGTCGCTCCTCCTCCACGTCGCGCAGTGCTCGAAATGTGACGGCCCCATGTACCGCCAGCGCCGCGCCGTTAACGGCGTCGACTACTCCACTTACGTCTGCCGGAACGGCGTCGGGAAGCACGGGACGCACCGCCCCAACGTGATCACCGCCCGCTACCTGGAGGAGATGGTGACAGAGGACTACCTGGAGCGGTTCGGCTCCTTCGCCCTCATGCGCTGGCAGGAGCCGGACGGGTCCGCAGTGCTCCAGCTCTCCGAAGTGTCCGACCAGTTGGACAACCTGGTGGCGAACCTGGCGAACTTGCCAGCGGGGGGCCGGGCGGCCCAGCGGGTCACAGCGCAGATCACTGCCCTGGAGGCGCGCCTGGAAGAGCTGGAGGCGGAAGCGGCACACGCTGTCGGCCGCTGGGTGGACGCTGGCGGGACCGTGGCGGACGCCTGGAGCCAGCGGGACGACGACGGGCGCCGCAGCCTCCTGGGCGACCTGGGGGCCCTTGTCGTGGTGCGCCCGGCCACGCCTGGCGCACCGAAGCGCTTCGATTCAGGGCGGGTGGACGTCACCTTCGAGGGCCCGGCATGGGTGCGGGACGCCGACCCTGAAGAGCGGCGCCGCATTGAGATCGAACTGGAGGAGGCCCTGGCGGACTAGGCAGCCGCGCGTTACGCGCTCCCCCGACATTCAGTAGGCGCCGGTCCGGACATCAACTTGCCGGAAGAGACCGGACCGGCGCTCCGCCCGTAAGCGGAAGGACCAGTCTATGTCCGAGATCTCCCGTACCCACCTCCAGGAGCTGGCTGTACTCCAGCGCCAGGCGAACCTCCTTTGGGCCCAGATCCTGGGCGGCCAGGACACGCCCCGTCTCCGCGAACGTGTGATGCGCCTGGAGGCGGTCCAGGCCGCGCTCCTGTGGGAGGCACCCCAGATGCTGGCCGCGTGCGGATCGTGCGGCCGAGCGCCGGAGGCGTTGCCCGCCGCGTGAAGGAGGCATCGCCACTGACGACGGAGGAGTGACTGGGGTCGGCCCGATGGGGTCGGCCCCTTTCTGCTGTGTCGGAGGTCACGGCAGGGGAGGCGGGGCGGACAGCGTGGAGGGAAGTGTGACAGCAGAGAGGGCCTCTGACCTGGCAGTAGTAACTTTTCTATCCAGACGTCCAACAAAAATAGAGAGTCTGTAGAAAACTCCCCTCTCCGGCTTCATCAGGACGGCTGGACAGTCCGCCACTTCTGTGACAAAGCCCAAGCCAGCCGCCCTTCGCACCCTCTCCGCTGGCCCCGGGCCCGTCCAGCGTCAGGGTTCACGACAGGCTCCAGGCGCCCAGGAAGGCCGCTACATGCCCGCCTGGCGGCCTCTGGCGCCTCCCTGGGTCCAGGCGTCCAGGCCCAACTCCAGTCCCTCCAGGGGCCGTCCAATCCGGACCACAGGTAGAGGGGCGCTCCGACCCACCAGGGGAGGTCCTCACCTGTACAGGATCGAGGGCCCGCGCTCCTCCTCGCTGTCCAGGGGACACCCTCACCGGTCAGTAGTAGAGGCCGCTGCGGCGGCTCCTCCCGCTGGCCGACAGGGTTTCTCACATCCTCCCCGGTCAGCAGAGAAGGAGTTTCACTCCTCCACCGCGACCGCCCGCCAGGCGCTGGGTCGCTGCATGCTCTTCGGGCTGTCTGGTCCGCTCCACCCACCTGGCGGGGGTGTGAAGCGACCGGACGGCCCGTTTCTGCTTCTTGGGCACCTGTCTGGTGAGTGACGATCTGGCCGGGGCGCCCCGTTCTCAGCCGGGTCACCGACGGGGTGCGCAGCACTGCGGCCCTGGGGGGTCAGTGACCCGGTCCAGCCTTCCTTCCACGCGCAGGCCCACCACGCTGATGCGCGCTCCTCTGTTCTCCGGCCCCGGACGGCCGGTCCCAACGTCCGAACACTCCCAGGCCGACGCGGCTGGAGGGGTGACAGCCGAGCGCCTGTGGTGGGCCCGCTCCGCTGTCGCCTCCCCTGCCGCCGTCGGCCTTTTCGTATCCCGAACGCAGGAGGCCCACCACCGCCATGCCGTACCAGGAACACGAACTTGAAGATCGCTGCGAAGGCTGCGGCGACTCGCTCCCGGAGCCGAAGACCAGACCGCTCCGCTCCGACCCGAAGAAGGACGACGGACGGACCATCCGCCGCCGGGCCGTCGCATGCTCCGCGAAGTGTTACAAGCGCGTCCAGCGTGCCCGTGCCGGTCAGCGGAAGGAGCCGAAGCCGTGCCGCTTCTGCGGGGACCTCGTCTGGGACTACGTCGGCAACGACGTCCGGTGTCCGGAGGACGACCGCACGGACCACTGTGACGAACTCCAATACATGGCGGAGGCCCGCGCGGACTACGTGGCCGACCGCCGCGAGGAGCGCACCGTGAAGTGCCTCGCCCCCGGCTGTTCCCGCCCCGTCACCTGGTCGGGCAAAGGCCGCGTCAAGACGGCCTGTTCGCCCCGCTGCCGCCAGGCCATCCGCCGTGCCCGCCTTCGTGGAGAGGACATCTGATCGTGAACGCTTCCCTGATCACAGACATCGTCAACGACATCGCGGCGGCGGGCTTCCGCAAGGCGCCGCAAGGCTGGCGCCAGCACGGCAAACCTGCCTCCCCCCTCGACATCCAGGACCTGTCCGTCCTGGCCCTGAAGAGTCGCCAGGAGCGCGCCACGGTCGCCGCAGTGGACGCCATCCGGGAGGAGCTTGCCCGGGACTGGCCCGTGTCTGTGGAGCCTGCCCAGGCCCCGGCCCCGACGTCGGCCACTCTCAGCGCGGAAGCGGCCCTGTGGGCTTGGAGGTTCACGATGTACACGCTGCGCCGTGACGCCTCCGGATGGCTCCTGAACGATCAGCCGGTCCCGTTCTCCACGGTCCGCTCGATGGCTCGGAACTGGGCTACTGCTGTCGCTGAGGCTCATGGCCTGACTCCTGACTACGCCCCCGACGCCCGGAAGGTCCTCGCTGATCTCCGGCGCCTGGTCGTTGACGCTGCGCCACGCTGACGCTCCCCTGGTCCGTCCCTCCGTGGGGCGGGCCTTCAGGGGTGTTCAGGCGCCTCACATGAGCCGCCTACACACTCCCTGGAGTTCACGATGACCGATGCCCTGTGCGCCTCTCCCACTCCCGCAGACATGCCCCAGCGCTCCACGTCACCGGACGCCCTTCAGCGTCAGTCCATCAGGGACCTGGTCACCGGCCTGGCCCTGAAGCTGTCCGCGGCTGATGACATCGACCTGGACGGCATGGAGGTCCTGGCGAAGCTCCTGGACGCCCAAACAAGGGCCCAGGAGGCGAGCGTTCGCCGCTGGCAGTACCTGGACGCGAAGAAGCGCCAGGAGGCCAGCCAGTGACCGCGCTGACCGCCGATGACCCCGACTTCTTCCCGCGTCTGGACGCTGCCCTGGCCCGCGTCGCTTTCGCTGACGTTCACGGTCTGGAGCGGGAGCTGGACCTGTATCGGGCCGTGACCGCTGTCCTGATAGCGGACGGCTCCACGTCGCTGCCGCTGGGCGCCTTCGGTCGCTACCTCCGCGCCCGTGGCCACTTCAAGCGCAAGGCCGCTGGCCGGAGGTTCGTCGCTGGCCTGGTCCTCCTGGACCCGCCAGATGGCCCGTAGGACCCCGTACGACGCCCTCCTGGCACCGAAGCCCAGGAGGGCCCTCCCAGGCTGCCAAGCAGCCGCCTGGACCCTCTCCAACACCCTTACTGAAGGAGTTTCCCGATGGGTTCCACCCACATCATTGCTTTGCCGGTCAACGACGATCTTCCGAAGGCGGTCCACGCCGACGCCGACGAGTGGCGCCGCTTGGATCAGCGCGTGGACGAACTGACGGAGCAGGTACACACCCTGAAGGACGACATCAGGTCCGCCGAGCACGCCGACGCCCAGGCCCTGGCCGATGCTGCCGTGAAGGGTGGCGCGCTGCCTGACAACGATTCCGCGGCTCCGATCCGCCGGACGCTGGCCCAGGTTCAGACTGCCGTCAAGGCAGCGGAGGCCGCCCGCGCGAAGGCTGCGGAATCTTTGGTCATCAAGATGCGCAGGACGAATGTCCGTGATCACCTGGCCGCCGGTCTGAAGCAGCGCGTAGACACCGCCGCCGACGCGTACGAGACGGCCCTGGCCGACGCTGAGGCCACCGTGAACCGCGCCCGTGCGGAGCTGGAGCGCGCCACTCTCAATGCGTCCACGGTTCAGGCTCTGGACGACGGCTGGGAGTTGACGGTCAGTCCCGCGTTCCGCGTCACGGCCCCGGAGTTCTCGAAGGCCCGTCAGTCCGTTGCTGACGTCCGGGAGGCCGTTGACGGTATGGCCACCGCACAGCCGTCGCCGCAGGAGCGCACGGTCCGACTGACCAACGGCAAGTCCCTGGTCCTGGACGCCAACTTCGTTGCCCAGCTCCACGGTAAGGGTGAAGTGGCCGAATGGCTGGACGGCTACGGGCCGGAGACCCCGATCGCGCCGCCTATCGCCGACGCCGCTGCCCGCGCGTACTACGACAAGACTTTCGGCGGTGCTGCATGAGCCAGCTCACCCGCGAGGACCTGAAGACCATGTCTCCCGACGCGATCGTCAAGGCGAAGCGGGAGGGCCACCTGAATGCACTCCTGGGCCACCCGGAGGCGACCGTGAACCAGGTCTTGGACGCGATCGAGCATCGCCAGGTCCCGGAGCCTGCCTCCGCCAGCGCGGAGCCTGCCAACGATGGCCAGCTCTCCCGCGCCGACCTGGCCGACATGTCGCCTGCCGAGATCAACCAGGCCCGTAGCGAAGGCCGCCTGAACCAGGTCCTGGGCCGACCCGTGCCCGTGCCGGTTCCGGCCGAAGGCCAGCTCTCCCGCGCTGACGTCGACCGCATGTCACCTGCCGACATCGTCAAGGCGAAACGTGAGGGGCGGCTGGACGCGCTCCTGGGCCGTACGGCCTGAACCGTGAACGCTGGCGCCCCTGGCTCCGTGCTGGGGGCGCCCCTGCCTCAAAGGGGGTCCCCGTGCGTGTCCACGTAGCCGCCTCCCGTCACCTGGTCCTGAACGGCACGGAGTACAGCGAAGGCGACACCTTCGACGTGCCCGACGCTGCCGCCGCTACCTGGCTCCGGACTGGCCTGGTCGTCCCCGCTGATGGCGTCTGGCCTGACGGCTGGGACAGCGGGGCCAGGCCGTGAACCACTGACGCCCGCCTGGCTCGACAGCGGACGCGCGCTCCCTCTCTCTGCCTCTGCCTGCCTCTGGTCCTGGCCTCCGCGCCAGGGCCTGGGCGGCTGACCCTCTCCGTGCCTCGCTGTCGTTCACGATGCGCGACAGCGGCACATCATCGCAGCTCAGAGAGTTGCGAGACACGTTTACGCAGGTCAGGGGGTGGGGGGCGACCCCCAAGGGGGTGGGGTCCCCGAACGCCGGGGAGGGCTCCGCCAGGTGCGCTCGGGCGAAGATCCGGTCCCAGACACGGATCGTGACGAACACAGCCATTCCGCAACCCACGAAGGGAGGCCACCCAGTGGCCAACGAACAGAACCTCCGGCGCGGCCGGTGGAGTGGCCCCCGAGCCATCGAGCTACCCACCGAATGCGCCGCACCCGTGCCGGACATCCCGCCAAACCGCGCCCACTGGGAGGACTGGCAGCGTGAACGCTGGGCCAGCATCTGGAGCGGGCCCGCCGCGAACCTGTACGACGACAGCCAGACTGGCGCTGTGGCTCTGGTCATCGACCTGGAGGCGGCCCAGTCGAAGGGCACCCTTCAGGCAGCGCAGATCACGGAGTACCGGCGCCTCCTGGCTGACCTCCTCCTGACGCCCCAGGCCCTGTCCGGCGCTGGCTTCAGGCTCCCGGGGTGGCCTTCGTGAGCGCCCGCCGACGGGCCCTTGCCCGTGCCGCTGTACCGGCCCGCGTGAACGCCGACGCACCGCCCACTGACTGGCGGGACCCCCTCTTCCGGGGCCTGCCGGAGACTGACGCCCGGGAGCTGATGGAGTACGCGTTCACGATCTACGGCTACAACCAGCGGAACGGGACCGATACCTGGCGCTCCCAGACAGACCTCCGCGTCCGCCTCCGTCTCCAGGGCCTGGCGTGAACGGCCGCCCGGCGGACGCTCAGCCGACCGCCAGGGACATCGTGAACGTCATCCGCCCCATTCGCGCAGACCTGGCCGCCGCCCGCCGCGCCCCTGTCCGTACCGTGAACGCTGGCCGTCGCCTGGCCGCACACTGACCGCTCCTCCTGCCCGCTGTCCGTTCTGGCTGCGAGGCTGGCCGCAACGGCTGGCCGCCCTGTCCGTCGGCCCGTGTGCGTCTGGCGCAACGCTGGCCGCCATTGGTCGTTAACGACAGATCTCCGCAGCGAAGTGCCTGATCAGAGCACATGGACAGCGGGGACGACGTCCACCTGGTCCACGGCCCTGGCCGTCCCTGACCACACCGCTGGCCACATGCTGAAGGGCCTCTGACCGCTCCTGTCCGGAGTGGCCGGGGGCCCTTCTGTCGTTTGTCCGCGCTGTCCGCGTCTACCGGCTGGCGCTGTCCGCCTGGCCGTTAACGCTGGCCGTAGTGTCCGCAGCCTTGTCCGCCTGGCCGGGCGCCCTGGCGAGGATGACCGCCGCTTCCCGGGCCTCACGCTCCCGCGCTGGGTGACATCTGGGGCAGTCGCACAGCGGAAACGCTGAGGAGTAGAGGGGCCACGTCATAGCGCCGCCTCCTCACTGTCCAGGCTGGGCAACCGCTCCGCGCGGAGGTCCGCGACCATGGCCGTGTCATCAAGGGAGTGCGCCAGAAACCGCAGGGCCACGCGCATCTCCACCGCTGAAGCCTTCGGATCTTCGGCCAGAGAGCGGGCCCGCTCCGCGTCTGCCTTCGCTGTCTCGACCAGCTCCGCTTCGAGGGCGTCAGCCATGTGGTTCACGATGCCGTCGCCGGGGGCCACGAAGGCGTCCTTCCCGTCGTCGGATGTCCAAGGCAAGCGCCGTAGGCTCTCCATGTCGTTCGCTCCTTCGTAGCGATCGGCCACGCCCCGGGACGCCTGCCAGCGTCGCCGGGGTCCTTCGCCCGCCAGCCTCCCCTTTCTCGCGGATCACAGATGGTGACTGGGTGGTGACTGGGTAGGCTGTCACCATGACGGGCGGGGATTTCGCACAGACCGTGCGCGCTGCGCTGAAGGTTCGCGGGATGTCGATACGTGGCGCCGCGCGGGAGCTGGTCTACGACCACGCCTACCTGTCCCGAGTGCTGGCCGGGAAGCAGCTCCCTTCACCGCAACTGGCGAAGGCCCTGGACAGGCTCCTGGGCGCTGGCGGAGAGCTGGTGAGCCTGGCCGCCAAGATGGCAGCGACGGAATCGCGGCCAGGCTGCGCCCTGGCTGCCCCCGCGTCCGTGGCGGACTTCCTCCCGCCGGAGAACCCTCTGGAGCCGCTGGCCGTCCGTACGAGCCGCCGCGTCGGGGCGGAGACTGTGGCAGACCTGTCCCAGCGGGTCCACGCCCTCCGCCTGGCGGACGACGTGGTGTACGGCCGCGACCTGATCGGGCCCGCGCTCCGGGAGCTGAAGGCTGCCGTCCGGCTGTACCGCGAGAGCACGCACGCTGAAAGCGTGGGCCGCGAATTACTCCGCACGATCGGGGAACTGGCGCAGATTGCCGGGTGGGTCGCATCTGACGCGGGCCTGTACGACGAAGCGGAGCGCATCTACCGCTTGGGCCTGTCCGCCGTGCAGACCGCCGGGGACCGCACCCTAGCCGGACAACTCCTGGGCTCCCTGGCCTACCAGGTGGCGAATGTGGGAGACGCCCGGGACGCCGTGGGCATGGCCGTAGCCGCTGCCTCTACCGCTGGCCCAGACGCCCCGCCGCGCGCCCGCGCGCTGTTCCTGGACCGCGTGGCGTGGGCCCATGCCAAGGCGGGAGACACGCAACCGGCTATGCGGGCCCTGGCGGACGCCCACGAAGCGCTGACCAGCGAACGCGGGGCGGACGAACCGACTTGGACGTACTGGGTCTCCCGGGAAGAGCTGGAGGTCATGGACGCCCGCGTCTACACGGAGCTGCGGCGCCCGCTCCGGGCCGTCCCTCTCCTCCGCCGGGTCCTGGGCCAGTACGACGCCACGCATACGCGGGAACTGGCCCTGTACCTCTCCTGGCTGGCCATGGCCCTGGCCGACGCGAACGAGCCGGAGGAAGCGGCAGCCACGACGGAACGCGTCATCACGCTGTCCTCCTCTGGCGCCTCGGAGCGTACGACCGTCCGGTCCGCCGCGCTGCTTAAGCGGCTGGAGGACTTCCAGGACGTGCCAGAGGTGGCGTCTCTCCTCGCGGAGCATCGGGCCGCCTGACCGGAGCCTGGGTCCGCTGATTCCGCGCTGATACCGGCGCTGGGCCGTGTATGGTTATCGCGTTCACGCGCCCTCATGCCCGGTGTTCAGGGCGCCCAGGAGATCGGTGACCTCGGGACCCCGCACCTCACCGACCACGAGCCGGTCGGGCCGCATCCGCAGCGCCTGGCGCACCAGGTCCCGCAGGGTGACCTGGCCCCGGCCCTCCTGGTTGGCGGGGCGGGTCTCCAGCCGGACCACATGGGGGTGGTCCGGCCGCAGCTCCGCCGAGTCCTCGGCGAGGACGATCCGCTCCTCCCGGCCGACCAGCCCCAGCAGGGTGCTCAGCAACGTCGTCTTGCCGGACCCGGTGCCGCCGCTCACCACGAACGACAGCCGGGCGGCCAGCATGGCCCGCAGCAGCTCCGCACCGCCGGGCGGCACCGTCCCGGCGGTTACCAGCTCGGCGAGGGAGAACGCCCGGGGACGCACCACCCGCAGCGACAGGCAGGTGGATCCGACGGCCACCGGCGGGAGCACCGCGTGCAGCCGCGTCCCGCCCGGAAGGCGGGCGTCCACCCAGGGCCGGGCGTCGTCCAGCCGCCGCCCGGCCACCGCGGCGAGCCGCTGGGCGAGCCTGCGCACGGCGGCCGCGTCGGCGAAGGTGACGCCCGTCCGCTCCAGCCCCGCGCCGCGGTCCACCCACACCTCGTCGGGGGCGGTGACCAGCACGTCCGTGACATCGGGCGCGGCGAGCAGCGGCTCCAGGGGGCCGGTGCCGACCAGTTCGGAGCGCAAGGCGGTGACCACGCCGAGGACTTCGGTGTCACCCATCAGCCGCCCCTCCTCCCGCAGGGCAGCCGCCACCTGGGCGGGAGTGGGATCCGCACCGCTCTCCGCCAGCCGCAGCCGCACCGCGTCCAGCAGGTCGGGGGTTTCGACGCTCATGCGGTGACACCTCCCGCGCCGGGCAGGGCCCGGTCCCAGAACTCGGCGCAGAACCGGCCGAGCGGGCCGCGCGCGCTGCCGCCCGGGGGCTCGCCGCCGTCGAGTGCGTCCAGCAGCCCCGGCTCCGGCGGCAGTTGACCGGCCAGTGGCAGCCCGAGCAGCCGGGCGATCTCCTCGTCGTCCAGCTCGGGCCCGCACGGGCCGCGCACCACCGCGCGCAGGTCGCTCAGCACCATGCCCACCATGGACGCCACCCGGTGGGCGGCCGCGACGGCGCGCAGCTCCGCCGGGACGACCAGCAGACCGAGGTCCACCTGCGCGAGGGCCTCGGCCGCCGACTCGTCCACCCGGCGCGGCAGGTCCACCACCACGACCCCGCCGCGCCGCCGGGCGGCGGCCAGCACCGCGCGCATCGCCGAGGGCGGGATGACGACCGAATCGCCCCTGTCCCAGCTCAGCACCCGCAGGGAATGCAGCTCGGGCAGCGACTCCTCCAGCGCGCTCCCAGCGACCCGGCCACGCGATTCGGCGAACGCGGGCCATCGCAGCCCCTCCGACCCCTCGCCGCCGAGCAGCACATCGAGGCCACCACCCAGCGGGTCGCCGTCGATGAGCATGGTGCGGCGGCCAGAGCGGGCCGCCGTGACCGCCAGGGCGCAGGCGAGGGTCGAGGCCCCGGCCCCACCACGGCCACCGATGACGCCGATGGTCAGAGCCTGCTGGCCAACTCCCTCCGCCACATCGGCGATCCGGTCGACGAGCCAGGTCTCGGCGTCGGGCAGGAACGCCACATTGTCGGCGCCGAGATCCACGGCCCGGCGCCAGATGCCGTGGTCGTCGAGATCCCGCCCGATGAGCAGCACGCCCGCTCTGCGGACGCGGCCCCGGAGCCTGGCCGCCGCGTCGTCCCCGACGAGGATCAGCGGCGCACCCTCCCAGCTGCCCCGGCGCGTGGGTGCGCCATGGGCCACTTCGACCTCTGCTCCGGCGGCCGCGCACAGCCTCAGCAGATCGTCGAGAAGCTGTTCGTCCTCGGTGATGATCAGCGGTCTGCCGCGCTGTCCTTCTGGCGGTGATGACCGTTCCGGTGTGATGGATGCAGTCACGATCCCCTCCCCATTTCGTTACGCGCTCTCACTCACGCGAACGGCGAGTGCAAACAACGCGGAGAATCACCGTGTCGCGATCCTGAAAATCTTGGGGATCTTGGTTCAAAACCGTGGACAACTCATCAGTTGTGAATATCCCAGTCACCTAAACCAGTGACTTCCGGAGCGCAGCCTAGCGATTACGCACGGTAACCAATCAGGCTGTTGGGGAGCAGTCGCCACCCAGGCCCGGATGAGGGGAGCAAGATCTCGTGAAAGCGCCGGAAAAGCGTCCGGACATGCGACGACCCCCGCCGGGGGGGAGAGCGGGGGTCGTCCCCACGGCCGACTCGGGGGGGGAGGAGTCGGGCCGGGTTAGCACGGTCGCGAACGATCCGTGACTTCCATGGTGTACCCGAGAGCCTTCTCAGGCAAACCCACGCGCCTCAGCTTACGCCGAATGGTGGGCCCTATGCTCAGCGTCGTGGAAAACCACTCCTTGCCCCGGACAGCCGCCTTCTTTGACCTGGACAAGACGGTCATTGCGAAGTCAAGCACGCTCACCTTCAGCAAGTCCTTCTACCGGGGTGGGCTGATCAACCGTCGGGCCGTACTGCGTACTGCTTATGCCCAGTTCGTCTTCCTCGCAGGCCGCGCCGATCACGACCAGATGGAGCGGTTGCGCGAGTACCTCTCAGCACTCTGCCGTGGCTGGAATGTGCAGCAGGTGAAGGAGATCGTCGCGGAGACTCTGCACGATCTGATCGACCCCATCATCTACGACGAGGCGGCTTCCCTCGTCGAGGAACACCACGCCGCCGGACGCGATGTGGTGATTGTCAGCACCTCGGGAGCGGAAGTCGTGGAACCCATCGGCGAGCTGCTGGGCGCGGACCGGGTGGTGGCCACCCGCATGGTCGTCGAGGACGGGGTCTTCACCGGGGAAGTCGAGTACTACGCCTACGGACCGACGAAGGCGGAGGCAATCGCCGAACTGGCCGAGTCCGAGGGATACGACTTGTCACGCTGCTACGCCTACAGCGACTCGGGGACCGACCTCCCGATGCTGGAGTCGGTCGGCCATCCGCACGCGGTGAACCCGGACCGGGCCCTGCGCCGCGAAGCGGTCGCCCGCGGCTGGCCGGTCCTCTCCTTCGACCGCCCGGTGCGGTTGAAGCAGCGACTGCCCTCGCTCTCCATGCCGCCGCGGCCGGTGCTGGCCGCGGTCGCGGCGGTGGGCGCGGCCGCCGCCACCGCCGGGCTGGTGTGGTACGCCAGTCGGCGGCGCACCCCTTATGCCCGCGTTTGACCCCATCGCAAAGATCTGCGTGGAGGGGTTCCACTTGGCTCCGCGCAGGAGTAGAAAGGAATCGACGGCCCGCGAGACCAGGGGTATCCGGGAGGATCTCCCCAGACGCACCAAGGCCCCACGGACCGAGCACGGATGCCGGGCACCCACGCGACGCCGACCCGTCGATTACGGGCCAGCCGCACCAGGTGACGGGCGAAGATCCCGGCCTGATGGGCGAATTCTGTGCACGCACTGGTAACCCGGCGGACGTGCCAGCGGCGGCACCCTCGTGGTGCCGCCGCAACTCTGTCCGGACCCGCAGCACTCCGGAACCGAAGCACTCCGGGGCCCGACCGGCCTCAGGCGGCTCCCCGCTGCATCGCCTCGCACACGGCCGTGCTCTCCCGCACACCCAGCTCAACCGCCCGCCCGCAGTGCGCGATCCAGGCCGCCATGCCCTCGGGCGTCCCGGACACATAGCTCTCCAACCCGGCCACACATACGGCGGCGCCCTGCTCCGCGTGGCCCACCTCCGCCGGGCAGATGGATTTCGGGTCGAGCCCGCTGCCGACCAGCACGATCCGCTCGGCCGCGCGCGCCACCAGGCCGTTGTAGGACGAGAAGGGCCGCAGCGCGAGCAGTTCACCGTGCACCACCGCAGCCGTCACCAGCGCCGGGGCCTCGCTGCCCGCGAGCAGCAGCCGCGCCAGGCCGTCGAGCCGCGCCGCCACCTCGTCGGCATCCGGCGGCTCCGGCCCGACCAGCCGCTCCCGCACCGGTTCACCCGCCAGCCGGGGCCGTCCGACCCTGTCGTCCTCGTCCGCCCCTCCGGCCGCGACCAGATGCAGCCGGGCCAGCACCCGCAGCGGCGACTGCCGCCAGACGCTCAGCAGCTGACCGGCCTCGGCGGTCACCCGCAGCGCCGCGCCCACCGTGTGCGGCTCCCCGTCGCCCCCGAAGTCGGTGCGGCGGCGGACCTCTTCGAGCGCCCAGTCGGCACCGGCCAGCGCCGCGGAGCCACGCGCCCCGCGCAGCGCCGCCTCGGAGGTGACCTCATTGCTGCGGCGGCGCATCACCCGGTGGCCGTAGACCCGGTCCACCGCCGTCCGTACGGCCTCCACGGACTCGGCCACACCGGGCAGCGCCGCCAGGGTGGCGAGCGGATCTGCTGACGTACTCATGAGTACGACCCTACGCACCCATGGCCCGGTGCCCCTCGTTGGAGTGGTTTTCTTCACGTAAATCCCTCATGGGAGAGGATCACTCACCTACGCTTTCTGAACATGAAGATCGCTTTCGTAGGCAAGGGCGGCAGCGGCAAGACGACGCTGTCATCGCTGTTCATCCGCCATCTCGCCGCCACCCGTGCCCCGGTCGTCGCGGTCGACGCCGACATCAACCAGCACTTGGGCGCGGCACTCGGGCTCGACGAGGCGGAGGCCGCCGCGCTGCCCGCCATGGGCGCCCATCTCCCCCTGATCAAGGACTACTTGCGCGGGACGAACCCCCGGATCGCCTCCGCCGAGACCATGATCAAGACAACGCCGCCGGGCGAGGGGTCGCGGCTGCTGCGGATCAGCGAGGACAACCCCGTCTACGCGGCGTGCGCCCGGACCGTCCCGCTCGGCGACGGGGAGGTGCGGCTGATGGCGACCGGGCCCTTCACCGAATCCGATCTCGGCGTCGCCTGCTACCACTCCAAGGTCGGCGCGGTCGAGCTGTGCCTCAACCATCTGGTCGACGGGCGCGGGGAGTTCGTGGTCGTCGACATGACGGCGGGCAGCGACTCCTTCGCTTCCGGGCTCTTCACCCGCTTCGACATGACGTTCCTGGTCGCCGAGCCCACCCGCAAGGGCATCGCGGTCTACCGCCAGTACAAGGAGTACGCCCGCGACTTCGACGTGGCGCTGCGCGTGGTCGGCAACAAGGTGCAGGGCCCGGACGACCTCGCCTTTCTCCGCGCCGAGGTGGGCGACGACCTGCTGGTCACCGTCGGCCACTCCGACTGGGTCCGGGCGATGGAGAAGGGCCGCGCACCGCGCTTCGCGGAGCTGGAAGAGCCCAACCGCGACGCGCTGCGCACGCTGCACGACGCGGCGGACGCCTCCTACGAGCGGCGGGACTGGCAGCGCTACACCCGCCAGATGGTGCACTTCCACCTGAAGAACGCGCAGAGCTGGGGGAACGCGAAGACGGGTGCCGACCTGGCGGCACAGGTCGATCCGGCCTTCGCGCTCGACGAGTCCGCCCCGGCCGCGCGGGCGGCGGCCGCTCCCGCTCCCGCCTAGCCACCCGCCCTGGGCGGTCATCTCACCTGACTATTCACCCCATAGAAGGAACAACGACCCGCTCCCACCCAAAAGACTTCCCGTCGACTTTACCCGGCATTACCATTCATTTACCAATGCTTGGGAGTCAGCACCGCAGTACGCCGTGACCCACGGCCGCGCCCCGCCGCGACCGCGAAGCCCCGGAGGAGACGGGAATGTTGAAGCTCTTGGACCAGATCGTGCTCGCCGCGATCGCACTCACCGGGATCGTGCTCGCCGTCCGCGTCTCGCTGCGCCGCCTCCACCGGCCGCGGCGCTCGGCCGCCGAGCCGTCCGCACCGCGCGCCTGCCGCCCGTGGACGCCCTGGCGCGACCACCACTGCACCCGCCCCGCCCCGGCGGCCGCGGACGGCCGCGGGTACGGACAAGGGCACGGCCACGGAGACGGCGCGGGGCAGCTGCTGGGCGGGGTGAGCGCCTTCCAGCGCAACACCGCGCCGCTGGTGCGCGACGAGCTGGCGCGGCTCGCCCGGGAGGGACAGCGGCCCACCCAGCTGTTCCTCACCTGTGCGGACTCCCGGCTGGTGACCAGCATGATCACCTCCAGCGGCCCCGGCGATCTGTTCACCGTTCGCAACGTCGGCAATCTCGTGCCGCCTCCTGGCGAGGACGCCGCCTGCGATTCGGTGGGCGCGGCCATCGAGTACGCGGTGGAGGTGCTGCGGGTCAGCAGCATCACGGTGTGCGGGCACTCCGGATGCGGGGCGATGCAGGCGCTGCTCGGCTCGGCGGCCGCGCCACCCGGAGCGCAGACGCCGCTGGCGCGCTGGCTGCGCCATGGCAGGCCCGGAGTGGCGCGGATGGAGCGGATCGGGCGGCTGGGGCGCGGCGAGGTCGCGCTGGCCGACCGGCCGGTGACCGACGATGTGGAGCGGCTGGCGCTGATCAATGTGATGCAGCAATTGGAGCATCTGATGGCGCACGCCTGCGTCGCACGACGGGTGGCCGAGGGAGGGCTGGTGCTGCACGGGATGTACTTCCATGTGGCGGAGGCTCAGGCGTACGTACTGGAGGCCGGATCGGCCAGATTCCTGGCCATCCGGCCGGAGGACGGCGCGCCGGTGGCCGTCTGCGCAGCGGGTCCGGCCGTCGCCCTGGAGCCCGGGAAAGGGGGAGCCACGGAAGCGCTGGAGGCGATCTGAGCACAGGCCTGAGCACAAGCCCCCTTACAGGTCTAAACCAATTTGCGCTGACAGCGCCTTGTCAGGGCCCACCCAGGGCTGATGAGCTATGGCGGGGACACAACGGACACCCTGGGAATGGGAGATGTCGTGAGCAACGAAAGCCTGGCCAGCCTTCTTCGGGAGGAGCGCCGCTTCGCGCCGCCGGCCGATCTGGCCGCGAACGCCAATGTGACGGCTGAGGCGTACGAGCGTGCGAAGGCGGACCGCCTGGGCTTCTGGGCCGAGCAGGCCCGTCGGCTGACCTGGGCGACCGAGCCGACCGAGACGCTCGACTGGTCGAACCCGCCCTTCGCGAAGTGGTTCGCCGACGGCAAGCTCAACGTGGCGTACAACTGCGTCGACCGCCATGTGGAGAACGGGCTCGGCGACCGGGTCGCCCTCCACTTCGAGGGGGAGCCGGGCGACACCCGTTCCCTGACCTACGCCGAGCTGCAGCGGGAGGTCTCCCAGGCGGCGCACGCACTGACCGAGCTGGGGGTCCAGGCGGGCGACCGGGTCGCCATCTACCTGCCGATGATCACCGAGACCGTCGTCGCGATGCTGGCCTGCGCCCGCATCGGCGCCCCGCACTCCGTGGTCTTCGGCGGCTTCTCGGCCGACGCCCTCGCCACCCGTATCAACGACGCCGACGCCCGCGTGATCATCACCGCCGACGGTGGCTACCGCCGCGGCAAGCCGTCCGCGCTCAAGCCCGCCGTCGACGAGGCCCTGACCCGTCCCGGCACCGAGAGCGTGCGCAGTGTGCTGGTCGTCCGCCGCACCGGCCAGGAGGTGGCCTGGACCGAGGGCCGCGACGTCTGGTGGCACGAGATCGTGGACCGCCAGCCCGAGCAGCACACGCCCGAGGCGTTCGACGCCGAGCACCCGCTGTTCATCCTCTACACCTCCGGCACCACCGGTAAGCCGAAGGGCATCCTGCACACCACCGGCGGCTACCTCACCCAGGTGTCGTACACCCACCACGCCGTCTTCGACCTCAAGCCGGAGTCGGACGTCTTCTGGTGCACCGCCGACGTCGGCTGGGTCACCGGCCACTCGTACATCGTCTACGGACCGCTCTCCAACGGAGCGACCGAAGTGCTCTACGAGGGCACGCCGGACACCCCGCACCAGGGCCGCTGGTGGGAGATCGTCCAGAAGTACGGGGTCACCATCCTGTACACCGCCCCGACCGCGATCCGCGCGTGCATGAAGTGGGGCGACGACATCCCGGCCAAGTTCGACCTGTCCTCGCTGCGCGTCCTCGGCTCGGTCGGTGAGCCGATCAACCCCGAGGCATGGGTCTGGTACCGCAAGAACATCGGCGCGGACACGACGCCGATCGTCGACACCTGGTGGCAGACCGAGACCGGCGGCATCATGATCAGCCCGCTGCCGGGCGTCACCGCGACGAAGCCCGGTTCGGCCCAGGTGGCGCTTCCCGGCATCGCCGCCACCGTCGTCGACGACGACGCGAACGAGGTGCCGAACGGGGCGGGCGGCTATCTGGTCCTCACCGAGCCGTGGCCGTCGATGCTCCGCACCATCTGGGGCGACGACCAGCGCTACCTGGACACCTACTGGTCCCGCTTCGAGAACCGCTACTTCGCGGGCGACGGCGCCAAGAAGGACGACGACGGCGACATCTGGCTGCTCGGCCGGGTCGACGACGTGATGCTGGTGTCCGGCCACAACATCTCGACGACCGAGGTCGAGTCGTCCCTCGTCTCCCACCCCAAGGTCGCCGAGGCCGCCGTCGTCGGGGCCACCGACCCGCAGACCACCCAGGCGATCTGCGCCTTCGTCATCCTGCGTGGCAGCGCGGCCGAGGAAGAGGGCCTGGTCGAGGAGTTGCGGGCGCATGTCGCCAAGCAGCTCGGCCCGATCGCCAAGCCCAAGCGGATCATGCCGGTGGCCGAGCTGCCCAAGACCCGGTCCGGCAAGATCATGCGCCGCCTGCTGCGCGATGTCGCCGAGAACCGCGCACTGGGTGACGTCAGCACGCTCACCGACTCCTCCGTCATGGAGCTGATCCAGAGCAAGCTGCCGTCCGCAGCCAGCGAGGACTGACCGGCGACGGTACCGAGGGGCGCTCCCGCCACGCGGGAGCGCCCCTCGTCCGTTCCGGTTAAGGTGAGTACCTGCCGCGTTAAGAACGCGACAAGATGACAAGGGCGCGCCGGGAAGTCTGGTCGGCACACGGCACACGTGTGTCCGCACCCGCCCGACGACCCAGGAGGCCCCGCCCGTGGCCGCGCCCACCAGCCGCAAGTTCCTCGGCCGCCCCTCGCTCCCCGAGCGGACGTTCATCACCGACGCGCTGCGCACCGAGACCGTCGGCGGCATCATCCTTCTCGTCGCCGCGATCGCCGCGCTGATCATGGCGAACACCCCGCTGAGCGGCGTCTACGGCGACATCAAGGACTTCTCCTTCGGTCCCCAGGCGCTGCATCTGCGGCTGTCCGTCGAGTCGTGGGCCACGGACGGCCTGCTCACCATCTTCTTCTTCGTCGCCGGTATCGAGCTGAAGCGCGAGCTGGTCGCGGGTGAGCTGCGCGATCCGAGGGCCGCCGCGCTGCCCGTGGTCGCCGCGCTGTGCGGCATGATCGCGCCCGCCCTCGTCTACGTCGTCGTCAACGCGACCGGCGGCGGCAGCCTGAAGGGCTGGGCCGTACCGACCGCCACCGACATCGCCTTCGCGCTCGCCGTGCTCGCCGTCATCGGCACCGCGCTGCCCGCCGCCCTGCGCGCGTTCCTGCTCACCCTCGCGGTGGTCGACGACCTCGGCGCGATCCTGATCATCGCGGTCTTCTTCACCAAGGACATCGACTTCATCGCCCTCGGCCTGGCCTTCGCCGGGCTCGCCCTCTTCCGTCTGCTGCACCACAAGGGCGTACGCGCCGCGTACATCTACCTCCCGCTCGCCCTGGTGATCTGGGCGCTGATGCACGCGAGCGGGGTGCACGCCACCGTCGCGGGCGTCGCGATGGGGCTGATGATGCGCTGCACCGTACGGGAGGGCGAGGACCGTTCCCCCGCCGAGCGCGTCGAGCACCGGGTGCGTCCGCTGTCGGCCGGGCTCGCCGTGCCGGTGTTCGCCCTCTTCGCCGCCGGTGTCCCGGTGTCCGGCGACGCCATCGCGGACGTCTTCACCCGTCCCGAGACGCTCGGTGTCGTCCTCGGCCTGGTGGTGGGCAAGGCCGTCGGGGTCTTCGGTGGTTCGTGGTGCGCCGCCCGGTTCACCAGGGCCGAGCTGAACGAGGATCTGGCCTGGGCGGATGTGTTCGCCGTCGCGACCCTCGCCGGAATCGGCTTCACCGTTTCCCTCCTCATCGGCGAACTGGCCTTCCCCGGCGACCCGGCGCTCGCCGAGGAGGTCAAGTCGGCGGTCCTCATCGGCTCGCTGTGCGCCGCGCTGCTCGCGGGCGTCCTCCTCAAGCTGCGCAACAACCGCTACCAGCGGCTGTACCAGGACGAGGAGCGGGACGAGGACATGGACGGCATCCCCGATGTCTATGAACTCGACACCCCCGAATACCACCTCCGCATGGCCGCCATCCACGAGGCAAAAGCCGCGGAGCACCGGCGGCTTGCCGAAGTGGCCGCCGGGGACCACTCCGGTGACGATGGTCCGGCATGATCTGAGACGCCATGATCTGAGAGGCTTGAAAACCCGAAAGACGACCGGAAGACGTACAAGAGCAGAGGGAGATGGCGATGAGCGCAGCCGACGACGGCGGCAACCGCAGCCTCGGCCAGCTGGTGGCGACGGCGACCACCGAGCTGTCCGCGCTGGTGCACGACGAGATCGCGCTGGCCAAGGCCGAGCTCCGGGTGGGCGCCAAGAAGGCGGCGGTCGGCAGCGGCGCCGGTGTGGCGGCCGGGGTGCTGATCCTGTTCTCGCTTCCGGTGCTGAGTTTCGCCCTCGCCTACGGGATGCGTTCCTGGACCGGTCTCGGCCTCGCCTGGTGCTTCCTGATCGTGGGCGGCATCTACTGGCTGATCGCCGGAATCCTGGGCCTGCTCGCGCTGCTGAAGTTCAAGAAGGTCAAGGCGCCGAAGCGGTCCATGGCCTCGTCCAAGGAGACGGCGGCGGTCCTCGGGAACGTCAAGCCGCATCCGCGGGCAGCGGGGAACGGCGGCCGCTCCGTACGGGATGTGACACGCTCGTCGGCATGACCGTCCCTGATATCTCCGCTTCGGTCGTTCGGCTGGACGGCCCCTGGACGCACCGGGACGTCGCGGCCAACGGCGCACGCTTCCACATCGCCGAGCTGGGCGACGGCCCGCTGGTGCTGCTGCTCCACGGGTTTCCGCAGTTCTGGTGGACCTGGCGGCACCAGCTGACCGCGCTCGCCGACGCGGGCTACCGGGCGGTCGCGATGGACCTGCGCGGAGTGGGCGGCAGCGACCGCACGCCGCGGGGGTACGACCCCGCCAACCTCGCCCTCGACATCACCGGGGTGATCCGCTCGCTCGGTGAGCCGGACGCCGCACTGGTCGGCCATGACCTGGGCGGATATCTGGCGTGGACGGCCGCGGTGATGCGGCCGAAGCTGGTGCGGCGGCTCGCGGTGGCCTCCATGCCGCATCCGCGCCGCTGGCGTTCGGCGATGCTCGGGGACGTCAGGCAGAGCGCCGCCGGCTCCCATATCTGGGGCTTCCAGCGGCCGTGGCTGCCCGAGCGCCAGCTCGTCGCGGACGACGGGGCGGCCGTGGGGCGGCTGATCCGGGAGTGGTCCGGGCCGCGGCTGCCCGAGGACGAGGCGGTGGACGTCTACCGGCGGGCGATGATCATCCCCTCGACGGCCCACTGCTCGATCGAGCCGTACCGGTGGATGGTGCGGTCGCTGGGGCGGCCGGACGGTTTCCAGTTCAACCGCCGGATGAAGCGTCCGGTACGGGTGCCGACCCTGCATCTGCACGGGTCACTCGACCCGGTGATGCGCACCCGCAGCGCGGCGGGGTCGGGGCAGTACGTGGAGGCGCCGTACCGCTGGCGGCTCTTCGACGGCCTCGGACACTTTCCGCACGAGGAGGACCCGAACGCCTTCTCCACGGAGCTGATCAACTGGCTCAAGGACCCGGAACCGGACCGCTGAGCCGACGCCGCACCGGGCCGCTCAGCCGGTCGCGTGCGAACAGTTGTTTCTCGAACAGCCACTTGCCTCGCGCATAGGCCAATTGCCGCAGTCACCCGCGATTACCGACCTTGGGCCACGGGCAAAGTGCGGAGTATGGGCTGGACGCACGACTACCGTGACGCACCAAGCGGCCGCGGCCCCGAAGCCGCCGCTGCTGCCAATGCCGCACTGAGCGTTTCCGAGCGCGGCGGCTCCGGGCCTCTCCAAGGCCAAGACCCCAATATCGTCGGGATTCCCCGCATCATCCGGCGCCGTGCCCGCTGGGTCTCGGCGCGGCTGCGCCATCCACGCAGCCGGTAGGGAGCACCCGCACACCTACCGGCGTCGCGCTCCCCTCCCCGGAGGGGCTAGAGGGCACATCCCTGGCTGTCCACCGGCTGGTCGGCCGTACGCCCCTGCTCGGCGTCCTTGCGCACCTCGTCCGCCGTCAGCGCGTACCCGGTGTCCGCGTCGTCGAGCGACTTGGCGAAGACCACGCCGGACACCCGGCCCTCCGGGGTGAGCAGCGGTCCGCCGGAGTTGCCCTGGCGGACGGTCGCGTACAGCGAGTACACATCGCGCTGCACGGTGCCACGGTGGTAGATGTCCGGGCCGTTGGCCGTGATGCGGCCGCGGACGCGGGCCGCGCGCACGTCGAACGCGCCGTTCTCCGGGAACCCGGCCACGATCGCGTCGTCGCCGGTGCCCGCGTCGCCCTGCGTGAACTGGAGCGCGGGGGCCTGCAGTGCGGGCACGTCGAGGACCGCGATGTCGCGCTTCCAGTCGTAGAGCACGACCTTCGCGTCGTACAGCCGTCCCTCGCCGCCTATCTGGACGGTCGGGTCGTCGACCCCGCCGACCACATGGGCGTTGGTCATGACCCGGTTCTCCGCGTAGACGAAGCCGGTGCCCTCCAGGACCTTGCCGCAGCTCGGGGCGGTGCCGACGACCTTCACGATGCTCTTCTGGGCCTGAGTGGCCACCGGGGACTGCGCGAGCGCCGGGTCAGGCTGCGGCACCGAGGTGATCGGCTCGTTCGAGAACGGCGAGAAGACCTGCGGGAAGCCGCCCTGCGCGAGCACCGTGGAGAAGTCGGAGAACCAGGTGTTGGCCTGCTCCGGGACCACGCGCGAGACCCCGAACATCACCTTGGACTCGCGGACCTCCTTGCTCACGGTGGGGAGCGAGGTCCCCGCCACGAGGGAGCCGAGCAGCCAGGCGACCAGCAGCATGGCCAGGACGTTCACCATCGCGCCGCCGGTCGCGTCCAGGGCGCGCGCGGGTGACCAGGTGATGTACCGGCGGAGCTTGTTTCCCAGGTGAGTGGTGGCCGCCTGACCGACCGAGGCGCACACGATCACCAGCACGATCGCCACGATGGCACCGAACGTGCCGGGCGAAGCCCGGTCGGTGGTGCCGTCCCAGATGACCGGCAGCAGATAGACCGCGACCAGGCCACCACCGATGAATCCGATCACCGACAGCACGCCGACGACGAAGCCCTGGCGATAGCCGATGATCGCGAACCATACGGCGGCGAGCAGCAGCAGGATGTCCAGCACATTCACCGGGACACCGTCTCACGCGCGCCAGTCGAGTGGGACGTGGTTCGCGCGGTCCCATGGTCGTTCCCAGCCCGCGTAATGCAGTATGCGATCGATCACTCCGGCTGTGAAACCCCAGACCAGAGCCCCTCCCACCAGGAACGCGGGCCCCCGGTGGCCACTGGGGTGAACCGTCGTCGCCCGATTCGCCGGATCCGTGAGATCCGCCACGGGAACCGTGAAGACCCGGGCCGTCTCGGCGGGGTCCACCGGCCCGACCGGGCTCGGCCGACGCCACCAGCCCAGGACGGGCGTCACGACGAAGCCGCTCACCGGGATGTAGAGGCGCGGCAGGACGGCGAAGACCTGGACACCCGAGGGGTCGAGCCCCGTCTCCTCCTCGGCCTCGCGCAGCGCCGCACGCAGCGGACCCTCCCCGTCCGGATCACCGTCCTCCGGGTCGAGCGCGCCGCCGGGGAAGGACGGCTGGCCCGCGTGCGAGCGCAACGACCCGGCCCGCTCCATCAGCAGCAGCTCGGGCCCGCCGGGGCCCTCGCCGAAGAGCACCAGCACGGCGGAGGGGCGGCCTCCGCCCTGCGGCGGCGGCAGGAACCGGCTCAGCTGGTGCGGCTCGATCGTCTCGGCCGCCCGCGCCACCGGGAGCAGCCACTCGGGCAGCCCCTGGGAACTGACCCCCACGCCTCCGCCGTACGTGCTCGTCATCCGGCCGCTCCCAGCGGGGCGGCCGGAGGCCCCGGGTAGTCGGCGGGCGGGCGCAGCCGCTGCCCCGGCTGGCCGCCCATCTCGTACTTCAGCAGCTTCTTCGCCTTGTCCGGATCGGTCTCGCCCTCCCCGTACGCCGGGCAGAGCGGGGCGATCGGGCAGGCGCCGCAGGCGGGCTTGCGGGCGTGGCAGACGCGGCGGCCGTGGAAGATGATGCGGTGCGAGAGCATCGTCCACTCGCTCTTCGGGAAGAGCGCGGCGATCTCCGCCTCGACCTTCTCCGGGTCCTCCTGCTCGGTCCACTTCCAGCGCCGCACCAGCCGCCCGAAGTGGGTGTCCACGGTGAGCCCCGGCACCCCGAACGCGTTACCGAGGACCACGTTGGCCGTCTTGCGGCCGACGCCGGGCAGCGTGACCAGGTCCTTCAGGCGGCCCGGCACCTCGCCGTCGAAGCGGTCGCGCAGCGCGGCCGAGAGGCCCAGCAGGGACTTGGCCTTGGCGCGGAAGAAGCCGGTGGGCCGGATCAGCTGCTCCAGCGCCTCGGGGTCGGCGGCCGCCATGTCCTCGGGGGTCGGGTAGGCGGCGAAGAGCGCGGGGGTGGTCTGGTTGACCCGCAGGTCGGTGGTCTGGGCGGACAGGACCGTGGCGACCAGGAGCTGGAACGAGTTCTCGAAATCCAGCTCGGGGTGGGCATACGGGTAGACGTCGGCCAGCTCGCGGTTGATGCGCCGGGCGCGGCGCACGAGCGCGAGCTGGGATTCCGGCCGGGAGGGCTTCGCCGCCTTGGTGACTTTGGGTGCCTTCGCCGCTTTCGTCGGCTCGGCAGGCCCCTGTTCGCCCACAGCGGAATTACGAGATGCGGTCACCCGTTCAGCCCCCTTGCCCTGTGCTCTCACCGGCGTATTGGACACCCGGCCAGCCTAAGCCCAGCCACCGACATCCGGCCGGGCTACCGATCAGACCCCGCCCAATCGGACCCCTGCCGCACGGTCCGGCAGGCCAGTGCGTCAAACTTGTGATTGATCGCACTGTTTTACCGTCCGGCATCATGGGGACGACGGTCCCCTGTGCATGTCGACAAGGAGAGACTCGTGGACGACGTTCTGCGGCGCGCCCCGCTCTTCGCGGCGCTCGATGACGAGCAGGCCGCTGAGCTGCGCGCCTCCATGGGAGAGGCCACCCTCGCGCGGGGTGACGCCCTCTTCCACGAAGGGGACCCGGGCGACCGCCTGTACGTGGTCACCGAGGGCAAGGTGAAGCTCCACCGCACCTCTCCCGACGGCCGCGAGAACATGCTGGCCGTGCTGGGCCCGGGCGAGCTGATCGGCGAGCTGTCGCTCTTCGACCCCGGCCCGCGCACAGCCACCGCCAGCGCCCTCACCGAGGTCAAGCTGCTCGGCCTCGGCCACGGCGACCTCCAGCCGTGGCTCAACGCCCGCCCCGAGGTCGCGTCCGCGCTGCTGCGCGCCGTGGCCCGGCGCCTGCGCAAGACCAACGACCAGATGTCCGACCTCGTCTTCTCCGACGTGCCCGGCCGGGTCGCCCGCGCCCTGCTCGACCTGTCGCGCCGCTTCGGTGTGCAGTCCGAGGAGGGCATCCACGTCGTCCACGACCTGACCCAGGAGGAGCTGGCCCAGCTGGTCGGCGCCTCCCGCGAGACCGTCAACAAGGCGCTCGCCGACTTCGCGGGCCGCGGCTGGCTTCGGCTGGAGGCGCGCGCCGTGATCCTGCTGGACGTCGAGCGGCTGGCCAAGCGGTCCCGCTGACGTACGGCACGTACGGCACGTACAGCCCGTAAGACGCCCGAAGGGCCCCGGCCGGAATCCCCGGTCGGGGCCCTTCGCCGTGCTCGGATCACCCGTGCCCGCGCACCGTGCTCAGATCAGCCCGTGCTCGCGCAGATAGTCCAGCTGGGCGCGTACCGACAGCTCGGCCGCGGGCCACAGCGACCGGTCCACGTCCGCGTACACCTGCGCCACGACCTCCGTAGCCGTCCGGTGGCCGCTCTCGACGGCCGTCTCCACCTGCGCGAGGCGGTTGGCCCGGTGCGCCAGGTAGTACTCCACCGCGCCCCGAGCGTCGTTCAGCACCGGCCCATGGCCCGGCAGCACCGTGCCGACGCCGTCGTCCACCGCGAGCGACCGCAGCCGCCGCAGCGAGTCCAGGTAGTCGCCGAGCCGCCCGTCCGGGTGCGCGACGACCGTCGTACCGCGCCCCAGCACCGTGTCGCCCGTCAGGACGGCGGAGTCGGCCGGGAGGTGGAAGGACAGCGAGTCGGCGGTGTGGCCGGGTGTGGGCACCACCCGCAGCTCCAGCCCGCCGGTGGTGATGACGTCGCCCTGCTCCAGCCCCTCGTCGCCCAGCCGCAGCTCCGGGTCCAGCGCCCGGACCCGCGTCCGGGTCAGCTCGGCGAAGCGGACCGCGCCCTCCGCGTGGTCGGGGTGGCCGTGGGTCAGCAGCGTCAGCCCGATCCGCTTCCCGGCCCGCTCCGCCGTCGCGATCACGTTCCGGAGGTGGCCGTCGTCCAGCGGGCCGGGGTCGATGACGACGGCGAGGTCGGAGTCCGGCTCGGCGACGATCCAGGTGTTGGTGCCGTCCAGCGTCATGGGCGACGGATTCGGCGCGAGGACGCATACGGCGCGGTCGGTCGCCGGGCCGCCGATCGCGCCGCCGCGCGGCTGACCGGGCAGGGATGCCGCGTACGTCATCTCGCGGACTCCCCCGCAGCGCCCGGGATGTGCTTGGTGAACTCGTCGTGGCCCGGCCAGCTCAGCACCAGCTCGTCGCCGTTCAGCCGGGCCTGCGCGAGTACCGGGGTGAGGTCCTGGTCCGGGGCGGCCACCAGCGCGTCGTGGACCGTGGCGTGCGGCCGCAGCTGCCGCAGCGTCGCGATGGTCGGCGGCATCATCAGCAGCTCGCCCCGGTCGTAGCCGTCGGCCGCGTCCCCGGGGTGGATCCAGACCGTACGGTCCGCCTCCGTGGAGGCGTTGCGCGTACGCTGCCCCCGCGGCAGCGCAGCCACAAAGAACCAGGTGTCGTAGCGGCGCGGCTCGAACTCCGGGGTGATCCAGCGCGCCCAGCCGCCGAGCAGGTCCGAGCGGAGCACCAGGCCGCGCCGGTCGAGGAATTCGGCGAACGACAGGTCCCTGGCGACCAGCGACAGCCGGTCCGTCTCCCAGTCGTCGCCCGTGGTGTCCGCGACGACCGTGTGCGGGGTCGGGCCCGCGAGGAGCACGCCGGCCTCCTCGAAGGTCTCCCGGACCGCCGCGCACACGATGGCCTGCGCATGCGTCGCGTCGCTCTCGTCGAGGCCCAGCCGCCGCGCCCACTGGGCGCGCGAGGGCCCGGCCCAGGCGACCATCCGCTCGTCGCGCGGGTCCACCGAGCCACCCGGATAGGCGTACGCGCCTCCGGCGAAGGCCATGGAGGCGCGTCTGCGCAGCATGTACACGGCGAGTCCGGCGGCCCGGCCGCCCCGCTCGCCGTCCGTCGCGCCCTGTTCCCCGTTCGCCCCGTGCTCCCCCTCCTGCCCGCCCGGCACGCCGTCCGGTCCGTCCCGCAGCAGCAGCACGGTGGCGGCCCGGCGCGGCGTCACCGGCGTCAGCTCACCGGCGGACAACAACCGGATGCGCTCTGGCCACTCGGGTGGATACCACTGGCCATTCGTAGTGGACATGGCCGGATGCTATGCGTTTGCGGGCGGATGTTCGAGGGGCCCTGGCCGGGGCCCTGGCCGCACAAGGGCCCCTGACGGGCCGTACAGGGCCGGACCGCGGGCGAGCGGGCCCGGACCACGGATGGGCTAGTCCGCGACCTCGACCTGGATCTCCACCTCGACCGGCGCGTCCAGCGGCAGCACCGCCACGCCGACCGCGCTGCGCGCGTGGACGCCCGCGTCGCCCAGCACCTCGCCCAGCAGCTCGCTGGCGCCGTTGACGACGCCCGGCTGCCCGGTGAAGTCCGGGGCGGAGGCGACGAAGCCGACGACCTTCACGACCCGCACGACCTTGTCCAGGTCGCCGACCACCGACTTCACGGCGGCCAGCGCGTTCAGCGCACAGGTGCGCGCCAGCTCCTTGGCCTCCTCCGGGGTCACCTCGGCGCCGACCTTGCCAGTCACGCCCAGCTTCCCGTCGACCAGCGGCAGCTGGCCCGCGGTGTAGACGTACGGCCCGGTACGGATCGCCGGGACGTAGGAGGCGAGCGGCGCCGCGACCCCGGGCAGTGTCAGGCCGAGCCCGGCGAGCTTGTCCTCGACGGCGCTCACGCCTTCTCCCGCTTCAGGTAGGCCACCAGCTGCTCGGGGTTGTTCGGCCCGGGAACGACCTGGACCAGCTCCCAGCCGTCCTCGCCCCAGGTGTCCAGAATCTGCTTCGTGGCGTGTACGAGCAGCGGCACGGTCGCGTATTCCCACTTCGTCATGCAGCCGACTGTAATGCCTCACTCCCGGGGCCTGGTGCGTAGCCCGTGGGGGGACTGGTTAGGCTCCCAATGTGAGCAGGCTCCATGTCGTCAGTGGCAAGGGCGGAACCGGCAAGACCACGGTCGCCGCCGCACTCGCGCTGGCCCTCGCGGCCGATGGCAGGCGCACGCTGCTGGTCGAGGTCGAAGGCCGCCAGGGCATCGCACAGCTCTTCGAAACGGAACCGCTTCCCTATGAGGAACGCAAAATCGCGACCGCGCCGGGCGGCGGCGAAGTCCACGCCCTCGCGATCGATCCGGAGTTCGCACTCCTGGACTATCTCCACATGTTCTACAAGCTGGGCTCGGCGGGGCGCGCCCTGAAGAAGCTCGGCGCGATCGACTTCGCGACCACCATCGCGCCGGGGCTGCGGGACGTCCTGCTGACCGGGAAGGCGTGCGAGGCGGTGCGCCGCAAGGGCAAGGACGGCCGCTTCGTCTACGACTCCGTGATCATGGATGCCCCGCCGACCGGCCGGATCACCCGCTTCCTGAACGTCAACCACGAGGTGGCGGGGCTGGCCAGGACCGGCCCGATACACAACCAGGCCCAGGCCGTGATGCGCGTCCTGAAGTCGCCCCAGACGGCGGTCCACATGGTGACGCTGCTGGAGGAGATGCCGGTCCAGGAGACCGCGGACGGCATCGCGGAGCTGCGCTCGGACGGCCTTCCGACGGGCGCGGTCATCGTCAACATGGTGCGGCCCGCGATCCTCGACCACGAGGCCGTCGACGACGCCGCCAACGGCCGTCGCACCGCCGTCGCCAAGGCTCTCTCGCAGGCCGGGCTGGGCGGCGCGCGCCGAGGTGGCCTCGCCGAGCGGCTGGTCGACCCGCTGCTGGAGCAGGCGCGCGAGCACGCCGAGCGCGTCGCCCTGGAGCGGGCACAGCGGTCCGAACTGGGCGGTCTCGACCTGCCGCTGCACGAGCTGGAGCTACTGACGGACGGCGTCGACCTGGCCGGGCTGTACCGGCTGGCAGGCGATCTGCGCAAGCAGTGGCCGTCGTGAGCGGCACGGCGGTCGTGAGCGGCACGGCGGTCGTGAACGGCACGGCCGTCGTGAGCGGCACGGGCACGGCGCGCGGCACCGGCCGCGCGCCCCGTACGGGCGACACCAACGGCACGAGCCGTACGCAGGAGGCGGCATGAGCATGGACGTGGCACCCCGGCTGGAGACCGACGCGCTGCTGGACGACCCGCAGACCCGCATCGTGGTGTGCTGCGGCTCCGGCGGCGTCGGCAAGACCACCACGGCCGCCGCGCTGGGCGTACGGGCCGCCGAGCGCGGCCGTAAGGTCGTCGTCCTCACCATCGACCCGGCCCGCAGGCTCGCGCAGTCCATGGGCATCGACGCGCTCGACAACGTCCCGAGGCGGGTGGCGGGCGTCGGGGACGAGGCGGGCGGCGAACTGCACGCCATGATGCTGGACATGAAGCGGACCTTCGACGAGTTCGTCGAGGCGCACGCCGACCCCGAGCGCGCCCGCGCGATCCTGGCGAACCCCTTCTACCAGTCGCTCTCGGCCGGTTTCGCGGGCACGCAGGAGTACATGGCCATGGAGAAGCTCGGCCAGCTGCGGGCCCGCGAGGAATGGGACCTGATCATCGTCGACACGCCGCCGAGCCGGTCGGCGCTGGACTTCCTGGACGCCCCGAAGCGGCTCGGTTCGTTCCTGGACGGGAAGTTCATCCGGGTGCTGATGGCCCCGGCGAAGGTCGGCGGCCGGGCCGGGATGAAGTTCCTCAACGTGGGCGTATCGATGATGACGGGCACGGTCAGCAAGGTCCTCGGCGGGCAGCTGATGCGCGATGTGCAAACGTTCGCGGCTGCGATGGACACCATGTTCGGCGGGTTCCGCACCCGCGCCGAGGCCACCTACCGGCTGCTGCAGGCGCCCGGTACGGCCTTCCTGGTGGTGGCCGCCCCCGAGCGGGACGCGCTGCGGGAGGCCGCCTACTTCGTCGAGCGGCTGGCCGCGGATCAGATGCCGCTGGCCGGTCTCGTACTGAACCGGGTGCACGGCAGCGGCGCCGAACAACTGTCGGCGGAACGGGCCCTGGCTGCGGCGGAGACGCTGATCCTGAAGAGCGCCGCCGCTGCGGATCCGCCGGAGGAGGGTAGCGTTCCGGCCAACCCCGGCGAGGGCGCGGAAAATCTTGGTGCCGACGGATTTGTCGATCCCGACTCAGGGAATGCTCAAGCCCGGAACGCCTCAGCGGCGGACAATTCCACGGCAGCGGACCCCGACGTCTCCCCCACGTCGGCGGAGCGGCTGGCCGCGGGACTGCTCCGGCTGCACGCGGAGCGTATGCAGGTGCTCGGACGCGAGCAGCGCACCCACGACCGCTTCACGGCGTTGCACCCCGAGGTTCCCGTGGCCCAAGTGGCCGCGCTCCCTGGAGACGTACACGACCTGGCAGGACTGCGGGCCATCGGCGACCGCCTCGCGGCGGTTCCGGCGGACCAGTCCGAGCGCACGGCAGGCTGACGCCCAGCCCTGGCGGCGGGCAGGCTGAGGCGGCGGGCAGGCTGACGCCTACCCAAGTGCCCCTGGGGCGCGTACACATGGCGCCGCGTACCGATGTACGCGTGCGCGCGCGCCCCAAGCGCCGTGGCGTACCCACGCAAGGGTGCCCACGCACAGGTGCTCCCGGCACGGCTACGCCGCGCGGCTGACACGCCCGTCATGACGCGTACGTACACGCATGGCGCGCACGCCGCACAGGCCCATGGCGGGCCGACATCACGGCCGGGACGGGCCAGGACGGTGGCAGCGTCACAGCGTCCGCCGCGGATCCCCAATCGTCCGCACCGTCGCGCTCCGCCCTATCCGTCCGTGCACGTCGTCGTCCGTGGCGTGGCGGGCTGCCCCAAGGTCCGCAGGCCCCCAGCCCGTGAACCACCTTGCCCGGCCACGACCGGCCGCGACCACAGTCGCGGCCGTACTCGTGTCGTGCACCCTTCCTCGTCCCGTCGTAGATGAGAGAACAAGCCCGTGACGAGGGGTGGGTGAGATGAAGTTGTGGTGCTGCGATGCGACCTCGTCGCGCACCGGCCTGTCGGCCGGCCGCTGTCCGACGCGCTATCCGACGGCAGCGAAGCGCTCGTACTCTTCGTCATCGAAGGGCAGAATGCCCGCGCCGCGCTCGTACTCGGTGCGTGCCGTCTCCAGCAGCCTTCGCCAGGAAGTCACCGTCGGGCGGCGGCGCAGCAACGCCCGCCGCTCCCGCTCGGTCATCCCTCCCCACACACCGAACTCGACACGGTTGTCCAAGGCATCCGCAAGGCACTCGGTGCGCACCGGGCATCCGGTGCAGACCGCTTTGGCCCTGTTCTGTGCCGCGCCCTGGACGAACAGTTCATCTGGATCAGTAGTGCGGCAGGCGGCCTGCGCACTCCAGTCGGTTACCCAGCCCATGCTGGCGCCGTCCTCTCCCGAATCGGAGCTCCCCCACGGCGACAAACGGCATATTCACCGTCGCCAGTTGAGGACGTTACGGAAGGCGAGCAAGCCGCAACACCCCCTGCAGGCCCAATCTTGGATGGCCCGAACGGACTATGGGTACGCGGCAGATCACCCAACGGAGTGAGCTGACGACATTTGCGATTACTGGTGCAAAGCAGGGCAGTTCACGCAGCGAACACCGGGCAGCTCGGGACACGGGGTCACAATCCGGGCACGCCTCAACACTCACTCGAGTGGGGCCGGGGATGTGGTGCGATCTCGTGCGATGTGGCGCAGCAGCACATGCGTGACTGGCGTGAAACAGCGTATGCGAACACGCGGTCCCCTGTCCGGCGATTCGCCACGTAGGCTGCCTCTTATGGGTTACACGCGCTCGGGCGGAGGGCTGTCCACCGCTCAACAGGCCGCCAAGTTCCTCGGCGTCAGTGCGCTGGCCGGCGCCGTGATGGCCGGGCTCGCGCTTCCCGCTGTCGGGGCGTTCGGCCTCACCGCCAAGGAAACGGTCCAGGAATTCGACGATATTCCGGCCAATCTCAAAACGCCCCCGCTCAGCGAGCGGACCACCATCCTGGACGCGAAGGGCGGCGAGATCGCGAAGGTCTACTCGCGTGACCGCACCATCGTGAAGCTGGGCGACGTCTCCCCGTACATGCGCAAGGCGATCGTCGCGATCGAGGACGCGCGCTTCTACCAGCACGGGGCGGTCGACCTCAAGGGCATCCTGCGCGCCGCCAACAGGAACGCGCAGAGCGGCGGCGTCTCACAGGGCGCTTCCACCCTCACCCAGCAGTACGTGAAGAACGTCTTCGTCGAGGAGGCGGGCAACAGCAAGGAGAAGTTCGCCGAGGCCACCCAGCAGTCGATAGGCCGCAAGATCAAGGAACTGAAGTACGCGATCCAGGTCGAGAAGGAACTCGGCAAGCGCCGCATCCTGGAGAACTACCTCAACATCACGTACTTCGGGCAGCAGGCCTACGGCATCGAGGCCGCCTCCCAGCGCTACTTCAGCACGTCCGCCAAGAACCTGAAGGTGGAGCAGGCCGCGCTGCTGGCCGGTCTCGTCCAGTCGCCGAGCCGCTACGACCCGGTCACCAACCCGGAGACCGCGAAGGCCCGCCGCGACACCGTGCTGCAGCGCATGGCCGACATGAAGGACATCACCGCGGCCCAGGCCGCCGCGGCCAAGAAGAAGCCGCTCGGCCTCGACGTCAGCATGCCCCGCAGCGGCTGCATCACGGCCGTCAAGGGCGCCGGGTTCTACTGCGACTACGTCCGCCAGATCTTCCTCAACGACCCGGTCTTCGGGAAGACGTCGGCGGCGCGCGCCAAGCGCTGGAACCAGGGCGGCCTGACGATCCGTACGACGCTGGACCCGCAGGCGCAGGAATCGGTCCAGAAGTCGATCAAGTCGCACGTCTACCAGTCCGACAAGGCCGCCACCGCCGTCTCGCTCGTCGAGCCGGGCACCGGCAAGGTCCTGGGCATGGGCCAGTCCAAGCCGTACGGCTTCGGCAAGGACCAGACGCAGATCAACCTCTCCGCGGACCACAACATGGGCGGCTCGAACTACGGCTTCCAGGTGGGGTCCACGTTCAAGCCGATCACCGCCGCGGCCGCCCTGGAGCGGGGCACGAAGCCGTACAAGAGCTACTCCTCGCCGTACAAGATGGAGTACCCGAGCCCGGTCAGCACCTGCAAGGGCACCTGGACCAACGGCGAGGGCGCGACCGTCGAGAACGAGAACGAGTCGGAGCGCGGCCCGTACGGGATGAAGGAGGCGACCGCGAAGTCGGTCAACACCTACTTCGTCCAGATGATCAGCGACATCGGCGTCTGCCCGGTCACCGAGCTGGCCGACAAGATGGGCGTGGAGCGGGCCGACGGCAAGGAGCACCACCAGGTGCCCTCGCTCACCCTCGGCACCGAGGGCTTCTCCCCGCTGACCATGGCCAACGCGTACGCGACGTTCGCCAACCGCGGCGTCTACTGCTCCCCGGTCTTCATCGACTCGATCACCGGCCCCGGCGGCAAGAAGCTGAAGGTGCCGCAGTCGAAGTGCTCGCGCGCGATGTCCGAGAAGACCGCGGACACGATCAACACGCTGCTGCGCGGTGTGGTTGAGGACGGCACCGGCAAGCAGGCCGGTCTGCAGAGCCGCCCGAGCGCCGGTAAGACCGGTACGACGGACGAGCGGAAGGCCGCGTGGTTCGTCGGCTACACCCCGAACCTCGCGGGCGCGGTGTGGGTCGGCGGCGGCCCCGGCGCCAGCGGCCTCAAGATGGAGAACATCACCATCGGCGGTGTCCCCCACGCCAAGGTGTACGGCGGTGACACCCCCGGTCCCATCTGGAAGGACGCGATGAGCGGCGCGCTGAACGGGAAGCCCGCGCCGGACTTCGTCAGCGTGCCGATCAAGGACCCCAACGCGCGCAAGCCCTCCCCGCCCAAGAAGCCGGGCCGCGAGAAGCCGGGCCGCGAGAAGCCCGGGAACGGCGGCGGCCGGGACAACCCGTGGCCGGACATCTCCCTCCCGCCGGGCGTGATCGGCGGCAACGGGAACGGCGGCAATGGGAACGGCGGCTTCGAGTGGCCGCGGTAGCGGTCGCTCCGGCTGGCTGATGGCTGGCCGAGCGGCTGGCTGAACGCGGGAGGGGCCCGGACGAGAGATCGTCCGGGCCCCTCCTTCTTCTTCGTACGCGCTACCCGCCCGCGAGCTGGCGCTTCACCGCGGCGGCGACCCGGCCGCCCTCGGCCCGGCCCGCGATCTTCGGGTTCACGATCTTCATCACCGCGCCCATCGCCCGCGGCCCCTCGGCGCCGCCCGCGACGGCCTCCCGTACCGCCTCCGCGACCAGCGCGTTCAGCTCGTCGTCCGTCAGCGGCTGCGGCAGATACCCGGCGAGCACCTCGCCCTCGGCCCGCTCCCGCTCCGCCTGCTCCGCCCGGCCGCCCTTGTCGAACGCCTCGGCCGCCTCGCGGCGCTTCTTCGCCTCGCGCGCGATGATCTTCTCCACGTCGGCGTCGGACAGCTCACGGGCGCTCTCGCCCGCGACCTCTTCCTTCGAGATCGCGGTGATGGTGAGCCGGAGCGTGGACGAGCGCAGCTCATCGCGCGCCTTGATCGCTGCGGTGAGATCGTCGTGCAGCCTGGACTTGAGCGTGGTGGTCATGGCGACGAGTCTGCCAGCACTGGCCGGGAATCACCCGAAGATTTCTCCCCCGGCGGCGTTCTGCGACCATGGAGACCATGCGCGCGCGATACGGAGTACCTCTGGGAATCACGGCGGTCGGCGCAGCCGGTCTCGCCTACGCCGTCGGCTTCGAAGTGCGGTCCTTCAGGCTCCGCCGCATCACCGTGCCCGTGCTGCCGCGCGGCATGCGGCCGCTGCGCGTCCTGCAGGTCTCCGACATCCACATGGTGAGCGGGCAGCGCAAGAAGCAGCGCTGGCTCCAGTCGCTCGCCGGTCTGCGCCCCGACTTCGTCGTGAACACCGGTGACAACCTCTCCGACCCGGAAGGCGTCCCGGAGGTCCTCGACGCGCTCGGCCCGCTGATGGAGTTCCCCGGCGCGTACGTCTTCGGCTCCAACGACTACTACGGACCGAAGCTGCGCAACCCCGCCCGCTATCTGCTGGAAAAGGCCAGCGGCCGCCACGGTCTGAACGGCAACGCCCCGGCCGTCGGCGCCGTCCACAACCCGTGGACGGAGCTGCGCGACGCCTTCGACGCGGCCGGCTGGGTCGGCCTGTCGAACACCCGCGGGCGGCTCAAGCTGGACGACGTGGAGATCGCCCTCACCGGCCTCGACGACCCCCACATCAAGCGCGACCGCTATGCCGAGGTCACCGGCGGCCCGGAAACCGGCGCGGACCTCTCCCTCGCCGTGGTCCACGCCCCGTACCTCCGTGTCCTCGACGCCTTCACGGCCGACCGCTACCCCCTGATCCTCGCGGGCCACACCCACGGCGGCCAGCTGTGCATCCCCTTCTACGGCGCCCTGGTCACCAACTGCGACCTGGACACCCGCCGGGTCAAGGGGCTCTCCACCCACGAGGCCGGAGGCCACACCTCCTACCTCCACGTCTCCGCGGGCTGCGGCACCAACCGCTACACCCCCGTCCGCTTCGCCTGCCCCCCGGAAGCCACCCTCCTCACCCTCACCCCCCAAACCCCCTGACCCCCTCCGGGGGCCCCGACCTGCGAGGCCCCCGGAACCGGATTTCGTGTCTGGCCACGGGTCCGCTAAAGTAGAGCTCGTTGCTTCGGGGTGTAGCGCAGCTTGGCAGCGCGCTTCGTTCGGGACGAAGAGGTCGTGGGTTCAAATCCCGCCACCCCGACTGAAGGAACACAGGTCAGGGGCCTGATCCGCGAAAGCGGGTCGGGCCCCTGACTCATTTGGGGCGACCGGGGGGCTGCCACCGTTCGCTACGAATTCGAGGAGCGCGGAGCGGGGTGGCGTCGCGCAGCCACATTCCGCGATGGCGGCGCTGCTGGCGCCCAGTGGATACCGTCAGGCTTGGCCAAGCGGGCCTCTGCCAGGTCCAGTTGACCGGGTGCGCGAGCGCTGCGCGTCGCCGGTGAGGTCATCGGCAGACGACCGTTCGGCGTCTTCCTCTCCATTGACGGCTGCCCCGAAGCCGTTGGACTGGCCGGAGTCGACAGGATGCCCAGGTGTATGGAACTGCCGACCGTGGGGCAGCTCGTCACCGGCGAGGTGGTGTGGCACGCCGAGCACAATCACCAGGTGGGCATCGTGCTTCGCGAGTGGGCTGAGCACGAGGACCTGCTTCCTCGGTTCCTGGAGCGTGTCGGTCAGGTTGTCACCGGATGTGTCACGAAGATCGCGTCGATCGGATTCTTCGTGCGCATCGCCGACTGCGTCGAGGGGCTCGTTCCGCTCGCCGAGCCGGACGTGGACCGCGCGGAGGTTGTCCGCGAGGGGCAGGACGAATGGGTGCGGATAGTCGCCGTCGACCTTGAGCGGGGCCGGGTATTCCTGTCAGCTGACGGCATCGCCCAGGATCTGCCCGCCCGGGAGGAGTTGGGCTGAGAGCGGGGGTGGCTACAGCGGTTCGCCGGGGATGGTCAGGTAGGTGTCTCGTAGGCGGGCGAGCTGGGGGTGTTCCGGGGGCAGCGGGGTCTCGTCGATGGCGGAGAGGGCACGCACGCCGATGCTTGTGTTCGTGGCGAAGGCCGCGTGCAGGTGCTGGGTGTCGGCGGGGGTGATCGGGGCCGTGGTGTGGGGGGTGTGGTGTTGGAGCAGGGCCATGGTGACTCCGGGGAGGACGGATGCCTCGGGCCAGATCACGTCGTCGTCGTTGATGAAGCCGACGTTCCACGTCGGGCCCTCGGAGATCCGGCCGTCCGGGGTGGTGAACAGGGCGTCGTCGTAGCCGTCGAGCTGTGCGGCGCGGCGGGTGTGGAGGGAGCCGAAGAGGCCGGTGTGCTTGATGGCCGGGGCGTCGCGTTCGTAGCGGATGGTCTTCACCCGCAGGGGAGGCAGGGGCAGGGCGGGAGCGGGACGGGCGGTGACCAGGATGTTCGGGGTGTTCGCCTTAGACGGGTGGCCCAGGTCGATGCCGGGGTCGAAGATCGTGACGCGGACGACGGACGCGCCGCTGCGATCGGCTGCCGCCTGGCGCACGTAGCGCCGGACCAGGTCGGGGTCGAGGTCGGCGCCGAAGACCGCCGCGCAGTCCCGCGCCAGTCGCTCGAGGTGATGGCTCAGGCCGCGTACGCGCTGGTCATCGACGCGCATGCTGGTGAAGTGGCCGTAATTGGTGAGCGCCAGTATCGCCAGGGCGTCAGGGTCCGCAGGCTGTCCGTTCAGTTCCGCCATGCGTTCAGGATGGCAGGGAGAGGTACGGGAACGGGGTCGGCCAACGTCCGGCGGGTGCCGAGTGAGAAGGCGATCACCTATCGGGAAGGACGTGCCCGGACCGACCCAGGCGCGGTCTCGAGAGGTAGTCGGGCCGACCCCGTACCGCTTCAGCTTGCTGCATGCCGATCGCTATTGCAAGAGATTCGCAATAGCGGCGGGGCACGGCGGCGTGCGCCGGGGGTTGGGGTGGGGAGTAGAAAGGGGCCTATGCCGCGCAGTCACTTAGGCCCCCAGTCCGATATCGAGGCCGCCGAGCCCGACATTCCCGAGTCCGACGCCGAGGCGATGGTCACCGCCGTGCTGACCGCGTCCCGGCTGCTCATCGCCGTCTCCGCCCGGTCGTTGGCCGCGGTGGAGGAGTCCCTGACGCTGCCGCAGTTCCGGATGCTGGTCGTCCTGGACGCCGGAGGGCCGCTGAGCCTGTCCGGGCTGGCCGGGGAGCTGGGGGTTCAGCCGTCGACCACCATGCGCATGATCGACCGCCTGGTCACGACGGGCGTGGTCGCGCGCGGCGTCTCCGCCGAGGACCGGCGTACCAGCATGATCTCGCTCACCCCGGACGGGCGGCGGGTCGTGGCCGAGGTCACCGATCGGCGCCGCCAGGAGATCGCGGGCATCGTCGACGTCATGCCCGCCGGACAGCGCCGTCATCTGATCGAGGCGCTGCAGGCGTTCGCCGAGGCGGGCGGCGAACCGTCCGTCGAGGCCGGGCCGCAGGCGCACGCCGCTTGGTGAGCGGACGAACGTAACCCTGCGAGAATGATCAACTGCTCTGGGAGACCGTAAGACCGGTGGGTGGCCGGGGGGATGGGGACGTGCGATGAGGCTGCGGGACCGGCTGCGGTATTGGTTCGACGGCACGATGGACCGCGGGACGCCCGCCCTGATCGGCTGGCTCGGCCTCGCCTCGCTCGCGCTGATCGCCTTCGTCTCCACGCTGGTCGTCGCGTTCAGCCACGAGGACACCCGCAAGAGCGGCGGCTGGTCGGGCGTGGTGTGGATGAGTCTGCTGCGTACGCTCGATCCGGGGACCATGGGCGGGGACGAGGGCCGTCCGCTGTTCCTGGTGCTGATGCTCACCGTCACGATCGGCGGCATCTTCATCGTCAGCGCGCTCATCGGTGTGCTCACCACGGGCCTGGAGAACCGGATCCAGATGCTCCGTAAGGGCCGGTCGCGGCTGATCGAGCGCGGCCACACGATCGTGCTGGGCTGGTCGGACCAGGTGTTCACGGTGATCGCGGAGCTGGTGGAGGCCAACCAGAGCGCCCGCCGCTCCTGTGTGGTGATCCTCGCCGACCACGACAAGGTCGATATGGAGGACCAGATCCGCCACCGGATCCCCACGACCGGCCGTACCCGGGTGGTCTGCCGTTCCGGAAGCCCGCTGGAGCGCGGCGACCTGGAGCTGGTGAGCCCCGACACCGCCAAGTCGATCATGGTGTTGCCGCCGGTCGGGGACGACACCGACACGGACGTCATCAAGGTGCTTCTGCTGCTCAACAGCCGGAAGTGGAAGGGCACGCGGCCGAACGTCGTGGCGGCCGTGGAGAGTTCGGACAACCTGCCCGCGGCGCGCCTCGCGTCCGGGTCGAACGCGCTGATCGTCGACGCCGACGACATCGCCGTACGGCTCATCGCCCAGGCGCACCGGCAATCGGGTCTTTCCAGCGTCTTCAACGAGCTGCTCAGCTTCGAAGGCAACGAGTTCTACTTCCACGAGGAGCCCGCGCTGGCGGGTTCGACGTACGCGGACACCCTGGACCACTACGGGCTGGGCATGGCCGCCGGGCTGCGCAGGAGCGACGGTGAGGTGCTGGTCAACCCGCCGATGGACACCGTCGTCCGGGCCGACGACCAGCTGCTCGTGATGGCCGAGGACGATCTGCTGATACGTCGCGCCGAGACCCGGCCCGAGATCGTCCCGTCGGCGATCACCACCGCGCCCGGACGGCCGCCGGTGCCGGACCGCACCCTGCTGATCGGCTGGAACTCCCGGGCGTCGAAGCTCATCACGCTGCTGGACAGCTTCGTCGAGCCCGGCTCGGCGGTGGACATCGCGGCACCTCGGCGGCCGCGCAAGGGCGTACCGGACGGGCTGAAGAACCTGACGGTCGGCCACCGGCGGTGCGAACCGACCCGCAGGTCGTCCCTGGAGACCCTCGACCTCGGCCGCTACCAGCACATCGTGGTGCTGTCCGACGACACCATCGACCCCAAGCGCGCCGATGACCGGACGCTGGTGACGCTGCTGCACCTGCGCGACATCGAGGTGCGGCTCGGCGATCCGTACTCGATCGTCACGGAGATGAACGACGACAGCAACCGGGAGATCGCCCAGGTCACCAAGGCCGACGACTTCATCGTCAGCACCAAGGTCATCAGCCTGCTGCTGACCCAGCTGACCGAGAACCGCGACCTCTACACGGTGTTCATCGACCTCTTCGACCCGGACGGATCGGAGATCTACCTCAAACCGGCCGCCAACTACTTGGTGCCCGGGGCCGAGGCCAACTTCGCGACGGTCGTCGAGGCGGCCCGGCGGCGCGGTGAGACCGCCCTCGGCTACCGGCTGGCGCGCCACGCCGACGTACCGCCCGCCTACGGGGTCTTCCTCAACCCCGACAAGGCCGCGCCGCTGGTCCTGGACGAGGGGGACGCGATCGTGGTGCTCGCCGAGGAGTGATGCCACTCCCTATTGGCGGCTCAGGGAGCGGCTGACGCCCGCCGCCGTGGTGGTGGCCAGGATCCAGCCGGTGACGATCAGGAGGTACGAGAGCCACTGGTACCCGCCCTGCGGCGCGAAGGCGCCCTCCTGCCCGAAGCCGATGATGGGGAGGAGCAGGTCGAGGGTGTAGAAGACCGGGTTGAAATCGGGGGCCTCGCCCGGTTTCAGGGGCCGCGGGTGGTGGACGGCGAAGGCGAGCGTGCCGGTGAGGAGCAGGGCACCGAGCCAGCCCGCGGCGCGCAGGGGCCGGAATCCGTAGCCGACGGTGACGTCCTGGAGGTGGCCCCAGGCGCGGGCGTAGCGGGGCAGGGTGCGGCGGTGGCGGCGGAGCTTGGCGAGCTGGACGGTACGGGCGGCGGCCTCGTCGCCTGCGGCGCGGTAGGCGGTGGTCAACTGCTCGTACGAGGCCGGGAGATAGCCCTCCTTCTCGCGCTCCAGGAGCGGCAGCCGCTCTTCGGCGGGGAGGTGCGGGGCGAGGCTGCGGTAGCTGAGGCCGTCGATCCGTACGCGGTCGGGCCAGACCTCGGGGCGGATGTGCAGCAGGTCGATCTGGGAGCGGCGCAGGTTCACATCGCCCTCGATGAGGGCGGCTTCGCGGAACCACAGCTCGCCGATGACGCAGCTGCTGGCGCGCAGGGCCTGGCCGTCGGGGTGGGACAGCCGGGCGTAGGCCAGGTTGAGGTGGCGCGGCACCCGGGCCCCGCTGAGGTTGACGCGGCCGTGGGCGCGCAGCCGCATGGCGCGCAGATCGGTGCCGACGGACAGGTTCTCGGCGTGCAGGGCGGTGTCGCCGGGGGCGTGGAGTTCGCTGTTGTCGAGGTTCACCTGACCGGTGACGGTGGCCTCGTTGAGCCGTATCTGTCCGTGGGCGATGAGCTTCGTCGCCCAGATGTCGGTGCCGATGGTGGCGTGGTTGAGCTGCAGAACCGCTTCCTCGGACTCGGCCCCCGGGGTGCCCAGCCGCACGCTGTCCACGAAGAGCGCGCCGGATATTCGCGCACCGGCGAGCCGTACGGGGCCCGCTGTCCGGGAGCCGGTGAGGCGCAGCGCCCCGTCCACGCGGAGGGCTCCGGCGTCGAGCCCGGGGAGTACGGAGTCGCTGATCACCAGCGCCCTCGTCTGCGCCCCGTGCAGGCTCGGCCGCTGCTCGAAGTGGCAGGACCGCAGGATGACGGGGTGCTCGGCCACGCCGAAGGTGAGCCGCAGCCGTCCGGTGACGCGTGCGCCGATGAGCCGCAGGCCCGCGACCTCGCCGTCCCTCACCGGCCCGGCCAGCAGCAGCGCGCGCAGTACGTCGCCACGTATGGTCCGGTCGGGGCCCCAGGACGCGCCGTCCTCGGGGTCGTCGTCCTCGCTGTCGCGGAAATCGACGCCTTCACCCAGCGGGAAGGCCCGCCAGACGCGCCGCTCCGCCGGTGTCAGGTCCGTGATCTCCACCGGCGGGATCGTGTCGCGGCGCTGTCCGGAGTGTCAACCGCGTTGCGTTTCGCGGGCTTTCGGCTCGGTGGGTGCGGTGTCGGCGGGGGTGTCGGTGTCGGCGGCGGGGGCCGCGGCGGGCTTCGGACGGATGAGGCGGCGCGCCAGGGGCTCGGTGTAGCGAGCGGTGAGCGGGCCGATGATGACCAGGATCAGGACGTACGCCGTGGCCATGGGGCCCAGCGACGGTTCGATGCCCGCGGTGACGGCGAGCCCGGCGATGACGATGGAGAACTCGCCGCGCGCCACCAGGGTGCCGCCCGCGCGCCAGCGGCCCTTGACGGAGATCCCGGCGCGCCGCGCGGCCCAGTAGCCGGTGGCGATCTTGGTGCAGGTGGTGACGATGGCCAGGGCCAGGGCGGGCAGCAGGACCGGCGGGATGCTGGCGGGGTCCGTGTGCAGGCCGAAGAAGACGAAGAAGACGGCGGCGAACAGGTCGCGCAGCGGGCTCAGCAGATTGTGGGTGCCCTCGGCGACCGAGCCGGTGAGGGCGATGCCCACCAGGAAGGCGCCCACGGCGGCGGAGACCTGGAGCTGCTGGGCGATCCCGGCGACCAGCAGGGTCAGGCCCAGCACCACCAGCAGCAGCTTCTCAGGGTCGTCGCTGGAGACGAAGCGCGAGATGTGGCGGCCGAAGCGGACGGCGACGAAGAGGACGAGTCCCGCGACGCCGAGCGCGATGGCCAGGGTGACGCTGCCCGCGGCCAGCCCGACACCGGCCAGCAGGGCGGTGACGATCGGCAGGTAGACGGCCATCGCGAGGTCTTCGAGGACCAGGATGGACAGGATGACCGGCGTTTCGCGGTTGCCGAGCCGCCCGAAATCGCGGAGGACCTTGGCGATGACGCCGGACGAGGAGATCCAGGTGACCCCGGCCAGTACGACGGCGGCCACCGGACCCCAACCCAGCAGCAGCGCCATGGCGGCGCCGGGCAGGGCGTTGAGCGTGGCGTCGACCAGCCCGGCCGGGTACTGGGTCTTGAGGTTGCTGACCAGATCGCTCGCGGAGTACTCGAGCCCGAGCATCAACAGCAGCAGGACGACGCCGATTTCGGCGCCGATCGCGACGAACTCCTCACTGGCCCCGAGCGGCAGCAGCCCGCCCTCGCCGAAGGCCAGCCCGGCGAGCAGATAGAGGGGAATGGGCGAGAACTGGAAGCGTCCGGCGAGTCGGCCCAGCAGCCCCAGCCCGAGGATGACGGCACCGAACTCGATCAGGAAGAGGGCGGAAGAGTGCATCCGTCTGTCACTCCCGCCCCAATATCGCCGCGGCGGCTTCCACGCCCTCGCGTGTGCCGATCACGATCAGGATGTCGCCGCCCGCCAGCCGGAAGTCCGGGGCCGGGGAAGGGATCGCGTCCGCCCGGCGCAGCACGGCCACGATGGAGGTGCCGGTCTCGGTGCGGGTCCGCGTCTCGCCCAGCACCCGCCCGTTCCAGTACGAGTACGGGGACAGCTCGATCCGCTCGGCGACCAGCCCCAGCTCGGTGGTGGACAGCAGCGTGGGGCTGTGGTGCGCGGGCATCAGCGCGCTGATGAGCGCCTCCGCCTCGCCCGGGGTGAGCCGGGTGGACAGCGCGCATTCGTCGGGATCCTCTCGGCGGTACGCGCTCAGCGTCCGCCCGCCGTCCCGGTGCGCGACCACCGACAGGCGGCCCTTGTCCCGCGTCGTCAGGTCGTAACGGACTCCAATGCCCGGCAACGGCGTACTGCTCAACCGCGGAACACCCACAGCCATCCCCTCGTTCGAGCGCGCCTTCGCGCAGGTCGCGCAGGTCGAAGTGTCGTCCCGCCACCGTAACAAATGGTAAAGAGTAAGTAATGGGCGGAAGTGGTCCGGGGCCCGGTGGAACAATCCGCGTTCGGGTGTCCCTACCCCCGGAGACGCGCGAGAAAGACGGTGATCATGATCGAGTGGCGGCAGCTCAGCGTCGGTATGCGGCCCGTTCCCGAGCCTGTCGCCACCCCGGTCATCTGGTCCGCGGCGGTCGCCGGAGCCCTGCTGCTGGTGGCCGTCCTCAACTCGCTGGGCGGGCACGGGCGGCCGACGCTCGCCCTGATCGCGCTGTCGCTCTTCGCCGCGGTGCTCGGGCTGTGCGCGCGCTTCGTGGCGGCGCCGGGGACGGCCGTGCTGTGCTGGCTGTTCCTCAACGCCTTCGCCATCCCGCCCGCCGGCGTGCTGACCTGGGCGGGCGGCCGCGACGGCGCCTGGCTCGCGTGCCTGCTCGGCGCGACCGTCGTCGGTACGGCGTGCGCCCGCGTCGTCAACGCCCGGGCGGGCTACCGGCGCATCACGCCGCACGACCGCTGACGCGCTGAGACCAACGGGCCGGGGCGCGAGGCCCCGGCCGCGCCGGAGTGTCCCCTAAGAGGACTCGTTGCCGTTAGGCGGACTCGTCACCGTTAGGCGGACTCGTTGTCGTAAGGCTGGGTGATGATCTCCATGCCATGACCGGCCGGGTCCATGAAGTACAGCCCGCGGCCGCCGTAGTGGTGGTTGATCTCGCCCGGCTGCTTACCGTGCGGATCGGCGTAATACGTGATGCCCTGTTCCCGTATCCGCTGGAACGCCGCGTCGAACTCCTCCTCGGAGATGAGGAACGCGTAGTGCTGCATGGTGATCGACTCGGCCGGGATACTGGCGAAGTCCAGGGTGACCCCATTGCTGGTGGAGACCGGTATGAACGGCCCCCAGGCGTCCCCCACCTCCAGGCCCAGAATATTGGCCAGGAATTCGGCGGATTCCCGATTGTCGCGGGAGTGGACGATGGTGTGATTCAGCTCGACTGACACTGTGGAATGCCTCCAAATAAGGCAATCTCACGGGCACCTCCATGCCTCACCCAGCCGGTGACCGACACGCGATGCCGTATCTCCGATCCTAAGCGCCGTCCCGCTCACCCGTCGAGCCCCGCTGAACCGCCGCCACACTGAAGATTCCGCCCTCGGCGTCGCGGAGCGCCGCGATGCGGCCATAGGGGGTGTCGCCCGGCGGGGAAACGACGCTTCCGCCCAGTTCCACGGTGCGTTCGGCGACCCGGTCGGCGTCCTCGACCCGGAAATAGGCATGCCAGCGGGGCCGCACACTCGGATCGGGGGCGGCCTCCAGCGCGCCCCCGCGCAGCCCGGCCACCGCCTTCCCGTCGATGTGCAGGACCACCCGGTCATGCTCGAAGCGGACATCGCACCGCTCGCGCGGCTGGGCGTCCCAGCCGAAGACATGGCCGTAGAAGAGCGCGGCGTCGAACGCGTCACGCGTACGCAACTCCAGCCACACCGGAGCGCCCGGTCTGCGCTCACCCCACCAGGCGGAGGTGAGGTTCCCCTCCCAGATGCCGAAGACTGCGCCCTCCGGATCGGACGCCCAGGCGACCCGTCCGTTGCCGAATTCCAGCGGCCCGACCGCGACGGTGCCGCCGCGCTCCTGGACGCGCCAGGCCACCTCGTCCGCGCTGTCCGCCGCGAAGTACGTCGTCCAGGTGACGGGCAGCGCCACATCCGCCGACGGGGCGGACGCGCCGATGCCGACCGTCGCTACGCCATCGTCGGTGCACGCGATGGTGTAGCGGCCGTGCCCGTACCGCGTGGGGCGGAACGTCCAGCCGAAGAGATCTCCGTAGAAGGCGTGCGCGCGGTCCAGATCGGCTGCCATCAGGCTCACCCAGCACGGTGCTCCCTGGACAGCACGGAACCTCTCCCGCAAGCCGCTCACCTCACTCCGCTCACTCCGCCGCTCACTCAGCCGGGCACTCGGCCGGGCACTCGTCCGGGCTCGGCCGGGGCGCATGCCTCATCGACCGCGCGTCACGCCCGATATCTTCACTTTCCTCCGATCCCCCGGCCCGCGCCACCGCACTGATCACGAAGCGGCCCGGGCGGGCGGGCGCGGCAGGTCCGCCGCGCGGCTGTGGCACATCACACCGGGACGCGTCTGCCAACGTGTGACGGACGACCCGCCGCGGCAGGGCAGTATTGCGCCCATGTCGAATCTCCGCTCGAACATCGTCACGTGGCTGGGCCGCAAGTACTTTACGAAGATTCAGAAGAACGGGTTCGATCTGTCCAAGATGTCGTTTCTTCCGGACGCCACGCTGGCGCCGCTGAAGCGTGACGGACTCGACCCCGTGGCCGATCTCTCCATAACTCGGGCAAAGGAACCTATCAGCAAGATTTGGCTCCCTTTCGGGATCAATGGCTGGCTCGTCACCGGCTATGACGAGACCAAGGCGGTACTGGGAAAGGCGAAGGGGTTCAGCTCCGACTTCACCAACCTCGCCGAGAAGAACATCGGCGTCGCCCACCAGCAGAATCCCGGCGGCCTGGGCTTCAGCGATCCACCGACACATACGAGACTGCGGCGGCTGCTGACGCCCGAATTCACGATGCGGCGGCTCAGCAGGCTCACCCCGCGCATCCACGCCATCGTGGAGGAGCGGCTGGACGAGATGGCCGCGGCCGAGGGCCCGGTCGACCTGGTGGAGATGTTCGCGCTCCCCATTCCGGCGCTCGTCATCTGCGAACTGCTCGGCGTTCCCTACGAGGACCGCGAGGACTTCCAGCGGCACAGCACGGCGCGATTCGATCTGGGCAGCGGGGCGAACGCGTCCTTCGGCGCCATGTCGGACTCGCTCGCGTATCTGCACGGAATCGTCCGCAAGCAGCGTGAATCACCGGGTGACGGGCTGCTCGGCATGCTGGTGAAGGAGCACGGCGACGAAATCGACGACCAGGAGCTGGCGGGGCTGGCCGACGGGGTACTGACCGGCGGTCTGGAAACCACCGCGAGCATGCTGGCGCTCGGCACGCTCGTACTGCTCCAGGCCCCCGAACAGTTCGCGGCGATACGCGACCAGGAAGACGTCGTCGACCGCTTCGTGGATGAGCTGCTGCGTTATCTCTCCGTCGTCCAGGTGGCGTTCCCGCGGTTCGCGCGCGAGGACATGGAGATAGCGGGCACGAAGATATCCGCCGGGGATCTGGTGCTGTGCTCGCTGAGCGGCGCCAATCGCGACGAGAAGCTGGGCCCGGACATGGATCGGGTCGATCCGCACCGGCAGGCGTCCTCTCACCTGGCATTCGGCCACGGCATTCACCGCTGCATCGGCGCCGAACTCGCCAAGATGGAACTCCGCGCGGCCTACCCGGCGCTGATCCGGCGGTTCCCGGAGATGCGGCTGGCCGTCGACGCCGACAAGCTCAAGTACCGGAAGCTGTCCATCGTCTACGGCGTCGAGACGCTGCCGGTGAAACTGCGCTAGCCGAGCGCCGGGAGGGGTGGAGGGGACGGGGGCGGGGAATCGCGGGGTGGGTACGGGGAATTGGGGGATTGAGGGCTGGGGGACTGTCAGGTGGAACCTGACAGAGCGAATCTGTCAGGTGGAGATCCGTCAGAAGCGCTCGGTCAGTTGGTCACGCCCGGCCGGAGGCTCGTACGCGGCGGGCCAGAAATCGGTGATCGTCTGGATCTTGCCGTCCGGCGCGGCGGTGAAGAAGCTGATGCCCTGCGTCTCCTCCTCCTCGTCGCTGAACCGGACCCAGGAGACCGCCTGAGTGGCGTCGGCGACCACGCGCTCGACCTCCAGGCTCCACTCGCCGAGCTGTTCGGCGTTGAAGCGGACCACACCGTCCCGGCCGACCACCCGCTCCCGGGTCTGTGGAAGCTCGTAGCGAACATCGTCGGCCAGGGTCGCGCCGAACGCCCTCCAGTCCCTGGCCTGGGCCGTCGCCCAATATGTCTCCACGGTCGCGGCTATGTCGCCCATCATCTCCCCCTCCATTACGGCCCCGTCTGTCCATGCCCGCCGCGAACGTTATCCACAGGCGCGAGGGGACGCCAGCGCGGATGTCGGGGTGCGGCGCAGAATGGGGTCATGACTGAGAGCACGGAGTCCATGCCGGACTGGGAAAAGCGGTTTCGGGCACCGCGAGTGGGGTTGCCGGAGTGGGCGGAGGACGCCCCCGACCGGTCGCTGTTCGTCTCGAACGCCACGGGCACATACGAGCTGTACGCATGGGACCGGGCCACCGGCGCGCAGCGCCAGGTGACGGACCGGCCGAACGGGACGACGGACGGGGTGCTGACCCCGGACGGCCGGTGGATCTGGTGGTTCTCGGATACCGATGGTGATGAGTTCGGGGTCTGGCTGCGCCAGCCCTTCGAAGGCGGCGCGGGCCGCGAAGGCGGGCAGCCGGAGGCGGACGAGCCCGCCGCGCCCGGTCTCGAACCCTCCTACCCGGCGGGTCTCGCGCTCGGCCGGGACGGCACGGCGGTCGTCGGCCGGTCCACGGACGAGGAGGGCTCGACGATCCATGTGGTGCCGCCGGAGGGCGAGCCCCGGGAGATCTACCGGCACCGCGAGTCGGCCGGGGTGGGCGACCTGTCGTACGACGGGACGCTGATCGCGGTCGAGCACACCGAGCACGGCGACGCCATGCACTCGGCGATCCGGGTCGTCCGGCTCGACGGCACGGCGGTCGCGGAGCTGGACGACACCAAGGGCGGCGCCGAGGAGCTGGGCCTGGCCGTCATGGGCTTCGCGCCGGTCGCCGGGGACACCCGGCTGCTGGTCGGGCACCAGCGGCGGGGCCGGTGGGAGCCGATGGTGTGGGATCCGCTGACCGGGGTGGAGACCGCCTTGGCCATCGACCTGCCGGGCGATGTCGGCGCGGACTGGTTCCCGGACGGCTCGGCGCTGCTGGTCTCCCACGACTACCAGGCGCGCGGCGAGCTGTGGCGGTATGAGCTGGCCTCCGGTGAGCTGACCCGCGTCGAGACCCCGGCCGGGTCGGTCGGGGGCGCCTCCGCGCGGCCGGACGGCGCGATCGAGTTCCTGTGGTCCTCGGCCGAGCAGCCGCCGCAGGTGCGGTCGACGACCGGGCGGACCGTGCTCGACCCGCCCGGGTTCAAGGCCCCCGCGTCGGTGCCGGTCACCGACGCCTGGGTGGACGGACCGGGCGGGCGGGTGCACGCGCTGGTGCAGAAGCCCGAGGGCGAGGGCCCCTTCCCCACCGTCTTCGACATCCACGGCGGGCCGACCTGGCACGACAGCGACTCGTTCGCGGCAGGCACGGCAGCCTGGGTCGACCACGGTTTCGCCGTCGTCCGGGTCAACTACCGCGGCTCGACCGGCTACGGGCGGGCCTGGACGGACGCCCTCAAGCACCGGGTCGGGCTGATCGAGCTGGAGGACATCGCGGCGGTCCGGGAGTGGGCGGTGGCCTCAGGCCTGGCCGATCCCGAGCGGCTGGTGCTGTCGGGCGGCTCCTGGGGCGGCTATCTGACGCTCCTGGGTCTGGGCACCCAGCCCGAGGCCTGGGCGCTGGGCCTGGCCGCGGTCCCGGTCGCGGACTATGTGACGGCCTACCACGACGAGATGGAGGCCCTGAAGGCGATGGACCGCACGCTCCTCGGGGGCACCCCGGAGGAGGTGCCCGAGCGCTTCGAGGCGTCCTCCCCGCTGACCTACGTGGACGAGGTGCGGGCGCCGGTCTACATCTCGGCCGGGGTGAACGACCCGCGCTGCCCGATACGGCAGATCGACAACTACGTCGAGCGGCTGGTGCGCCGCGGCGCCCCGCACGAGGTCTACCGCTACGACGCGGGGCACGGCTCGCTCGTGGTCGAGGAGCGGATCAAGCAGTTGCGCTTGGAGATCGATTTCGCTCAGCGTCATCTGAATCTGCCGAGTCCGAGTCTTCCGAAGCCGCAGGCCCGTCCGGAGTGAGGCCGAGCGCGAGGTCGCGGGCGGCCTCGACCTCGCGCCGGAAGAGCCGGAACCACATGAAGACCACGAAGCCCGCGAAGACGAACCACTCACCGGTGTAGCCGAGGTTCTGGAACGCCTTGAGGTCCAGCCCGGTGCCCTCCGCCACCACGGGGGGCACCGGCCGCAGGGCCCCGGGCGCCTGGGAGGAGGTGATCCACGCGTCGTACACGGTGTACGGCACCAGGTTGACCAGCGAGGCGTCGCTGATCATGCCCAGCTGACCGCGCGGCAGCGCGCCGCTCGCGGCCGACCCGCCGCTGCCCTCGTGCTCGGTCGCCTGGAGCGCTCCGGTGACCGTCACCCGGCCGGACGGCGGCGCGGGCACCTTGGCGGTGTCGGCCTTGGAGTCGGCGTCCCCGGGCAGCCAGCCACGGACGACGGGCAGCGCCTTGCCCTCGTCGGTGCGCAGCAGCGTCAGCACATAGAAACCGGTACGGCCGCCGAGCCGCCGGTCGGGTACGAGGAGTTGGTGTTCGGTGTCATACCGGCCGGTGGCGGTCGCCCGCCGCCCCGAGGTCTCCGTGGTGACCGGCAGCAGGTCGCCCAGCGGCTTCACCGCGGCCCTTTCGGCACCGGCCGCATCGTCCTGCTGCTGCTCGTGCGTGTCGATGCGCGTCTCGAAGCGGCTGAGCTGCCAGCTGCCCATGAAGAGGCAGACCGGGATCGCCAGCACGGTGAACACGTTGATCACCCACCAGCGGGGTGTCAGCAGAAACCGATACACACCCCCACGGTACGGGCCCCGCGCCGGGCCCCCGGCGGCGGGCCCCGGCTTCACGCCGCCGGGAGAACGCCGCGGACGGCGCTCAGGAGGAGGCCAGCAGACCGGTGCCGTAGACCGTCCCCGCGCAGGCGCCGTTCAGGGTCACGCTGCCGATCGCGGGCTCGCCCGCCTCCGGCGTATAGCTGACCTGGACACTCGCGGCGGGCTGCTCGCCACCGCCGCCCGGGGCGCCGCTCGGCTCACCCGAGCCGGGCTGGTCCGCCGGGCCGCCCGCGGCGTCCGGGGAGGGGCTGCTGGTCGGCGTATCGCCGCCGGATGTGGGGCATCCGCTGGTGCCGCCGCCGGACGCCGGTATCCAGGCGAAGCGGACGTCGTACGCCTGGCCCGGCTGCAGGATCAGGGTGCCCGGCTCGGTGGCCGGGTCGGGCAGCCCGCTGGCCGCGTCCCCCGCCGTGTGATCGACGAAGAAGACCTTCGCCGGGTCCGCCGCGCCCTGGGCGGCCACCCCGTAGGTACCGTCGCCCTCGACCACACAGGCCTGACCGGAGGTGTTCACGACACGGAACGAGCCGTAGATCCGGCCCTCGGCGTCCGCCGCTCCGGCCGATCCGCCGCCCCCGCCGAGCTGAGTGCGCGAGCAGGTCGGCGAGGTGGCGTTCAGCGTGCTGGTGGGGTCGGGGGCGGTGCCGCCGGAGTCGCCGCCCTGGGCGCCCTTGGACGGCTTGTCCTCGCCCTTCTCGCCGTCCTTGCCCTTGTGGTCGCGGTGCTCGGTGCGGGCCTTGTCGGAGGGCCCGTCGGGGTCCTTGCCGCCGCTGCCCTCGCCGCGCCCGCCGTTGTCGCCCCCCTGCGGGGTGCGGTGGCTGCTGGCCGCGTTGGCCGGGCGGTCGTTCGAGGCGTTGCTCGCGGACGTCACATGCACCAGCGCGGGCAGCGCGGCGCCGCCGAGCACCACCGCCGCCGCGGCCCCCACCAGGGCCTGGCGCCGCCGCGCCCGGCGGGCGGGCACCGCGCGCCGCAGCTGCTCCAGGGAGTGCGGGGTCGGCTCCAGGTCGTCCACCGCGTGACGCAGCATCCGCCGTAGCGCCTGCTCGTCCATGCCACCCGCGCCGTCTGCGCCGGTGCTGTCCGAGCCAGCGCCGTCAGGACCCGCGCCGTCAGGACCCGCGCCGTCAGGACCCGTGCCGCCGGGGCTCACGTCGTCCCTCCGGTCGGGGTCCTCCGGGCCCGGCGTGTCGTTCTCGTGGTTCATGCGGGGGCCTCCATGGCGACGCGGAGCGCCGCGATGCCGCGCGAGCCGTACGCCTTGACCGAGCCGAGCGATATGCCCAGCGTCTCGGCCACCTGGGCCTCGGTCATATCGGCGAAGTAGCGCAGCACGAGGACCTCGCGCTGGCGGCGCTGCAGCCCTTTCATCGCCTTGATCAATTGGTCGCGCTCCAGCTGGTCGTACGCGCCTTCCTCGGCACTGGCCATGTCGGGCATCGGCTTGGAGAGCAGCTTCAGCCCGAGGATGCGGCGGCGCAGCGCGGAGCGGGAGAGGTTGACGACCGTCTGCCTCAGATAGGCGAGGGTCTTTTCGGGGTCGCGGACTCTTTTGCGCGCCGAGTGCACGCGGATGAACGCCTCCTGCACCACGTCCTCGCAGGACGCGGTGTCGTCGAGGAGGAGCGCGGCGAGACCCAGCAGCGACCGGTAGTGGGCGCGGTAGGTCTCGGTGAGGTGATCGACTGTGGTCCCCGCTGCCATCGCCATCGCGTCGTCAGCGTCCTCGCGCCCTGCCGCGAGGGGTGCGGGGCGGGCGGTCGACCATGGCGCGATCACCGGCATACCGCCTGATGCGCGCGGACGCGGGGGCCGCACTGCCGTGCCGCCGCGCCCTGGAACCGTTGCGATGCCGAATGCCTCTGCCACGTCTGTTGGACACGCTGTCCCCCGTCAGGGTTGTACGCGCGAGGCACCGCTTTTGACGCTGCACCATATCCCCCCATGCGCCCCAACTCTCCCCTATGCCCAGTTTTCACAGCGCCCACTGGTGGGCGACCAGAAAGACGCTCCCCGCTCGCTGTCGGTTGCAGCAAGCGGGGAGCGGTTCGTCGGACAGGCCATCTGGCCCGGATCAACTGGTCCAGGCCATTACCCGGATCACAGGATATTCACATTGTCCGGGGTGTGCACCTCGTGCGGCGCACTACCCACGGGCTGTCAGCGCTCTATCCACGGCTCTCAGCGGGGCGCTACGCGGCGGTCAGTTCCGCCGCGACGACCTCCCCGATCTGCGCGGTGTTGAGCGCCGCGCCCTTGCGGAGGTTGTCGCCGCACACGAAGAGTTCGAGCGCCTTCGGGTCGTCCAGCGAGCGCCGCACCCGGCCGACCCACGTCGGGTCGGTGCCCACGACATCGGCGGGCGTCGGGAACTCGCCCTCCGCCGGGTTGTCGCACAGCACCACACCCGGCGCACCGGCCAGGATCTCGTGCGCCGCCTCCACCGTCACCTCGTTCTCGAACCGCGCGTGCACGGCCAGCGAGTGGGTGGTGATCACGGGCACGCGCACACAGGTCGCGGTGACCCGCAGACCGGGCAGCCCCAGGATCTTGCGGGACTCGTTCCGTACCTTCAGCTCCTCCGAGGACCAGCCGTCCTCCTTGAGCGAGCCCGCGAACGGCACCACGTTGAGCGCCATCGGCGCCGGGAACGGCCCGGTCTCGCCGACCGCCCGCCGTACGTCGCCCGGGTGCGTACCCAGCTCCGTACCGGCGACCAGCGCGATCTGCTCGCGCAGGGCGTCGATGCCCTCCTTGCCCGCGCCGGAGACGGCCTGGTACGAGGAGACGATCAGCTCGCTCAGCCCGAACTCGGCGTGCAGCGCGCCCATCGCGACGATCATCGACAGCGTGGTGCAGTTCGGGTTGGCGATGATGCCGCGCGGCCGGACCCGCGCCGCGTGCGCGTTCACCTCGGGCACGACCAGCGGCACGTCCGGGTCCATCCGGAAGGCGCCGGAGTTGTCCACGACGACCGCGCCCTTGCTCACCGCGACCGGCGCCCACTGGGCCGAGACCTCGTCGGGGACGTCGAACATCGCGACGTCGACGCCGTCGAAGGCATCCTCGCCCAGCGCGATCACCTCGACCTGCTCGCCCCGGAGGGTCAGCTTCCGGCCGGCCGACCGCGGCGAGGCGATCAGCCGGATCTCGCCCCAGACGTCGGCCCGCTCGGACAGGATCGAGAGCATGACTGTGCCGACGGCACCGGTAGCACCGACGACGGCGAGCGTCGGCTTCCGGCCACCGGCGCCGCCGGCCCGGGTCATCGGCCGGTACCTCCGTACACGACCGCCTCGACACTGTCGCTGTCCAGGCCGAACGCGCTGTGCACGGCGCGGACCGCGTCCTTCACGTCGTCGGCGCGGGTGACGACCGAGATACGGATCTCGGAGGTCGAGATCAGCTCGATGTTGACCCCGGCGTTCGACAGCGCCTCGAAGAAGGTCGCGGTCACGCCCGGGTTGGTCCGCATCCCGGCGCCGATCAGCGAGATCTTGGCGATCTGGTCGTCGTAGCGCAGCGAGTCGAAGCCGATCTGCGGCTTCGCCTTGGTCAGCGCCTCCATCGCCCGGTGGCCGTCCGTCTTGGGCAGCGTGACCGAAATATCGGTCAGTCCGGTCGACGCGGCGGAGACGTTCTGCACGACCATGTCGATGTTGATCTCGGCGTCCGAGATCGTGCGGAAGATGGCCGCGGCCTCACCCGGCTTGTCCGGCACCCCGACGACCGTGACCTTGGCCTCGGACGTGTCGTGCGCGACCCCGGAGATGATCGCCTGCTCCATGCCTTCTTCTCCTTCTCCCGCTTCCTGCCGATTGCGCACCCAGGTGCCCTGATGGCCGGAGAACGACGACCGTACGTGGATGGGGATGTTGTAGCGGCGCGCGTACTCCACGCAGCGCAGATGCAGCACCTTGGAGCCGCTCGCGGCCAGCTCCAGCATGTCCTCGTACGGGATTTCGTTGATCTTGCGAGCCTTGGTCACCACACGCGGGTCGGAGGTGAACACTCCGTCCACGTCGGTGTAGATCTCGCACACCTCGGCGTCCAGGGCCGCGGCGAGGGCCACCGCGGTGGTGTCCGAGCCGCCCCGGCCGAGGGTGGTGATGTCCTTGCTCTCCTGGGACACGCCCTGGAAGCCCGCGACGATCGCGACCGCGCCGAGTTCGAGCGCGTCGCGGATGCGCCCCGGCGTGACATCGATGATCCGTGCTTTGTTGTGGACCGCGTCGGTGATGACTCCTGCCTGGCTGCCGGTGAACGACAGCGCCTCGTGACCGAGGTCTTTGATCGCCATGGCGAGCAATGCCATGGAGATTCGCTCTCCCGCGGTCAGCAGCATGTCGAACTCGCGCCCAGTAGGAATCGGGGATACCTGCTCGGCGAGATCGATCAGCTCGTCCGTCGTGTCGCCCATCGCGGAAACCACGACGACCACCTGGTGGCCGTTCTTCTTGGCTTCGACGATTCGCTTGGCGACCCGCTTGATGCCCTCGGCATCGGCAACGGAGGAGCCTCCGTACTTCTGCACGACAAGGCCCACGTGCGCTCCTCGCAGATCTCAATGTTGCGGTCGGCTCAGTCTAACGAGCGGCCGGAAAGTGCCCTCCCAATATCAGATAGCGAGACACACGCCTCACCACCCGACCAGGTCGGACCTACCACTCGTTCAGCGACGAACCCTGCCCGCTTCCCGGCGAAGCACACGGGAACGTAACCCAGCTCACAGGGCGCGCGGGGTTCCCGGGGGCGCCTCAGGGGCGCCCCCGGCGGCGTCTCAAGCGCGGCTCAGGGGCGACTCAGCGGCGTCTCAGGGGCGCAGGGAACGCAGCCCCAGCGGCTCCGCGATCTCCGCCGCCATGACCCGCCCGGCCTCCTCCGCCAGCGCCTCGTCCCCGCCCGAGTTACTGTCCGTGTCCAGCCCGTCCAGCTCGTCCAGCGGGCTGTCCAGCCGGACGTGCGCGACGAGCGACTGGAGCGCGCGCAGGGCGGCGGAAGCGGTCGTACCCCAGTTGGACAGGTACGAGAACTGCCACCACCACAGCGCCTCGCTGATCCGGCCCTCGCGGTAGTGCGCCATGCCGTGCCGCAGATCCGTGATGATCAGGGCGAGGTCGTCGGAGATCCGGCAGGGGACGGGCTCACTGCGCGGTACGTACGGGTCGAACACCTCCGAGTAGATGTCCACCGGCTCCAGCAGCCGGGCGAACCGCTCCCGCAGCTCGTCGACGTCCGGCTCCGGACCGGCGTCCGGCTCGTACCGCTCGTCCGGTACGAAGTCCTCGTGCGCGCCGAGCCTGCCGCCGGCGAGGATCAGCTGGGAGAGCTCGAGCAGCAGGAACGGCACAGCGCTGTCCGGTTCGTCGCCCTTGGCGACCTCGGTGACCGCGACGATGAAACTCTCGATCTGATCGGCGATCTGGACCGCGAAGTCGTCCGGGTCCGGGTGTGCGTCGTGCAACGTTGCGTCAGACATCGAGAAGTCTTCTCCCTTCGAAGGCACGACCCAGCGTGACCTCGTCGGCATACTCCAGGTCTCCCCCGACGGGAAGACCACTGGCCAAGCGCGTGACCTTCAGCCCCATGGGCTTGATCATGCGCGCGAGGTACGTGGCGGTGGCTTCACCCTCCAGATTCGGATCGGTGGCCAGGATCAGCTCGGTGACCGTTCCGTCCGCGAGCCGGGCCAGCAGCTCCCTGATCCGCAGATCGTCCGGGCCCACGCCCTCGATGGGGCTGATCGCCCCGCCGAGTACGTGATAGCGGCCGCGGAACTCGCGCGTCCGCTCGATCGCGACAACGTCCTTCGGCTCCTCGACCACGCAGATGACCGCGGGGTCGCGGCGCGGGTCCTGGCAGACCCGGCACTGCTCGGCCTCGGCGACGTTCCCGCACACCGCGCAGAACCGCACCTTCTCCTTGACCTCGGTCAGCGCGTGAGCGAGGCGTCGGACGTCGGTGGGCTCGGACTGGAGGATGTGGAAGGCGATCCGCTGCGCGCTCTTGGGACCGACGCCGGGCAGCCTGCCCAACTCGTCGATAAGGTCCTGGACCACGCCCTCGTACACGCCTGCATCCAATCTCGCGCCGCCGCGCGGTGGCTGTACCGCATATGAATTTTCGGTTGCGCCGGTCGAAACGGGGCACAGCGCCCGTCGAACGGTCTCAGAAGGGCAGGCCCGGCATCCCGCCCAGTCCCTGTGCCAGCGGGCCGAGCTTCGTCTGCTGTAGCTCCTGCGCCACGTGGTTCGCGTCGCGAACGGCCGCGACGACGAGGTCCGCGAGGGTCTCGGTGTCCTCCGGGTCCACCGCCTTCGGGTCGATCACCAGACCCTGCAGCTCACCGGCACCGGTCACGGTCGCCTTCACCAGCCCACCACCCGAGGACCCCTCGACAGGGGTACGGGCCAGCTCTTCCTGGGCCGCGGCGAGGTCCTGCTGCATCTTCTGCGCCTGCTGCAGCAGCTGCTGCATGTCAGGCTGGCCACCACCGGGAATCACGAGTTCGCTCCTGGCTGTCGACTGCGGTTCTCTTCGATAGCCCGAGCCTACGTGCTCCTACGGCGCCTTGCCCTACGCCGTACGGAGGAGACGGCCGCGGCCCGCCCCTCCCTTACACGGCCCATACGCGGCCGCTGCCTGGCCGCTACGTGGCCTACTCGTTCGCGATCTCCTCGATGACCGTGGCGCCCAGCTCGCGCACGATGAGGTCATGCCCGCTCAGCGCGGTCTCGTCGAGATCCGGGTCGTCCTCGGCGGGCATGTCCTCCTCCGGCGAGATGGGCGGAGGCTCGGGCTCCCGGTACTCCCGGTACGCGGACGCCTCGGCGGGCGGCCCCGCGTCGGCGGGCGCGGGCGCCGGGGCCGGGGCCGACGGTGCGGTGGGGGCGGACGGGGGCGCGGAGGCGGGCGGCCGGGGCGGGGCGGGCTGGCCGCCGCCCGCGCTGGCGCCGCCGCCTGTGCCTGCGCCGCCGCCTGCTCCCCCGCCTGCGCCTCCGCCTCCGCCGAAGAAGCTGCTGCTGCCGCCGCCTCCGCTTCCGCCACCGCCGAAGCCGCCGGGACCGCCGGACGCTCCCGGCCCGGGCCCGCCCGGACCGCCGCCCGGACCGCCCTGTCCTCCGGAAGGATCGACGATCGCCTCGATGCGCCACTGCACACCGATCGCGTCGTTGAGGGCCTGCCGCAGGATGTCCTCACTACCGCCGTTGGCGAAGCTGTCACGGGCGCCCGCGTTGGGGAACCCGATCTGGAGGGTGGTGCCGTCGAAGCCGGAGACCGTCGCGTTCTGGCTCAGCAGGATCCAGGTGAAGCGGCGGCGGTTCTTGACCGCCTCCAGGATGTCCGGCCACATCTGCCGCACCTGCTGGGCGCCCTGCGCCATGCCCGGTGTCGGCTGCGGCTGGCCGGGCCCACCGGCCGGACGCCCCTGCCCGGCCGCTGTCGGGGCCGGGGCCGGGGCGGGCGCGGCAGCCCCCGATCCCGGCGCGGAAGCCGAGGGCCAGGCCCCCGGCCGCTGTCCCCCGCCGCCGCCCGCAGCGGGCGCACCGCCGGGCTGCTGCCCGCCGCCGCCCGCACCGGGCTGAGTGCTCGCAGGCCAGGCCCCGGGCCGCTGCCCGCCGCCCGGCGCCGCCGCCTGCCCGGCAGCGCCGCCGCCTCCGCCTCCGCCTGCCGCAGGCCAGGCGCCGGGGCGCCGCGCGCCACTGTCCGCGCCGCCGTCGTCACCGGCCGGACCGCCGCCGGGCGCGGGCTCCGTGCCCCCGCCGGAAGCGTCGTACGCAGGCGCCGCAGCGCCACCGGCACCGGCGGGCGGCCCCTCGTCCGGCGCGCTGGGCTGTGCCACAGGGGCTCCCGCGTCCGGCCCACGACCGCCGGACATCGCCGCACGGGCGGCCGCCGGACCGGCGGGCCCGGCCGGTACGTGGGCGTCGGGCCCCGGTACGTACCCCACAGCAGGCCCGGCGGGCCCACCAGCGACACCGCCGCCACCGCCCAGGCCGCCGGCCAGGGCACCCCGCTCCAGCCGCTCCAGCCGCGACTGGACGGACCGTTCGTCGTCGAAGGCGGCGGGCAGCAGCACCCGCGCGCAGATCAGCTCCAGCTGCAGCCGGGGCGAGGTGGCGCCGCGCATCTCCGTCAGCCCCGTGTTGACGAGATCGGCCGCCCGGCTCAGCTCGGCCCCGCCGAAGACCGACGCCTGCGCCTGCATCCGCTCGACCACATCGGCCGGGGCGTCGATGAGCCCCTTGTCCGCCGCGTCCGGCACGGCGGCGAGGATCACCAGGTCACGCAGCCGCTCCAGCAGGTCGGCGACGAAGCGCCGGGGATCGTTGCCGCCCTCGATCACCGTGTTCACGACCTCGAAGGCCGCCGCGCCGTCCGTCGCCGCGAACGCCTCCACGATCGCGTCGAGCAGCGAGCCGTCCGTATAACCGAGCAGCGAGGTGGCCATGGCGTACGTCACGCCGTCGTCGCTCGCGCCCGCGAGCAGCTGGTCCATGACCGACATCGAGTCCCGGACGGACCCGGCGCCCGCCCGCACCACCAGCGGCAGCACCCCGTCCTCGACCGGAATGTCCTCGCGCCCGCAGACCTCGCCCAGATAGTCGCGAAGCGTCCCCGGGGGCACCAGCCGGAACGGATAGTGGTGGGTACGCGACCGGATCGTGCCGATGACCTTCTCGGGCTCGGTGGTCGCGAAGATGAACTTCAGATGCTCCGGCGGCTCCTCGACCACCTTCAGCAGGGCGTTGAACCCCGCCGAGGTGACCATGTGGGCCTCGTCGATGATGTAGATCTTGTAGCGGCTCGACGCGGGCCCGAAGAAGGCCTTCTCCCGCAGCTCCCGCGCGTCGTCCACACCACCGTGCGACGCGGCGTCGATCTCGATGACATCGATCGACCCGGGCCCGTTCCGCGCGAGGTCCTGGCAGGACTGACACTCCCCGCACGGCGCCGGGGTGGGACCCTTCTCACAGTTCAGACAGCGGGCCAGGATGCGCGCACTGGTCGTCTTGCCACAGCCGCGCGGACCACTGAACAGATACGCGTGGTTGACCCGGTTGTTGCGCAGCGCCTGCTGCAAGGGATCGGTGACATGCTCCTGCCCGATGACCTCCGCGAAGGTCTCGGGGCGGTAGCGGCGGTACAGCGCGAGGGACGACACGCTTACGACGATATCGGGGCCCACCGACATCCGGACGCCGCCCGGGTCCCCGCCCGCAACGCCCCCACAAACGAAAGGGCCCCCCACGCACCCGCCAGAGCCCACTTACCCTTGCTGCCTTCCGGCCCTGGGGGAGTTCGGTGAGATAGCGCCACGTGAGGGGCTGGCCCCCACCCTAGCGGATAGACCGGGGTGGGAACGAGTTCGCGAGCACTCCCGATCGTCTTGTAGAGTCTCCAGCGGAGGATTCGCCTAGAGGCCTAGGGCGCACGCTTGGAAAGCGTGTTGGGGGCAACCCCTCACGAGTTCGAATCTCGTATCCTCCGCCGTGCCTTCACCGGGCACAATGTCGAAGGGCCCCACCGTTCGCGGTGGGGCCCTTCGGCGTTCGTGGTCGCGGTTGGCGCCGGGGCCTGCGGGCCGTCGTCGCAGTGGGCACCGGCTGAGTGCCCGCCGGGTCCGGTGCCCGGTGCTGCCTTCTATCCTCGCCGGGTGAGTACCACCAGCCACATCCGCCGGCTCGGGAACACGCTGCGCGGCTGGGCGTTTCTGCCTCCCGGCGACGGGGGCACGGAGCAGAGCCTCGCGGCGCGGCCCGTACCGCGCTCGCCCCTCCTGCCGGCGCGTGCCGTGGACTTGGGGCTGACGGTCGTCGCGTTGCTGCTCGCGGTGGGGAACAGTTTCCAGAACCCCTACCTGGGACCGGCCGTTCCCTGGGCGAACCTGGTGATCTCCGCGGTGAGCGCTCTACCGCTGCTCGTACGGCGCCGGGCCCCCGAACTGGTACTCGCCGCCGGACTGCTGGCCAAGGTCCTTCAGGTCTCGCCTTTCGTATCGCCCCTCGCCTACTACGCGGAGGGCGCCTATCGCGGCCCGCACAGCCGCCGGATCGCCTGGGCCTCGGCCGGTGTCGGGCTGGTGGCCCTCGCGCCCTGGAACGCGGCAGCGTGGTCCAGCTTCCGGACCGTGGTGACCTGGTTCGCGGTGAACTTCGTCTTCTCCTGTCTGGTGCCGCTGCTGCTGGGGCTCTACGTGGGTCAACGGCGCGCCGTCGTCGCCGGTCTCGTCGAACGGGCGGAGCGCGCCGAGCGGGAACAGCGGCTCGTCGCCGAGGCCGTGCGGGAAGAGGAGCGCCGGCGCATCGCCGGAGAGATGCACGACGTGGTCTCCCACCAGGTGAGTCTGATCGTCGTACACGCCAACGCGCTCAGCGTCGTCGCCCACGACCCGGAGATGACGGGCGAGACGGCGCAGATCATCCGGACGGCCGGTCAGCGCGCGCTCACCGAACTCCGCGAGATGCTGGGGCTCCTCAGAAACCGCCCGGCCGGTGGCCCGGCCGGTGCCCCGGACACCGGGGCCGGGGAGCCGCCCGTCCCCGGTGCGGCTGTCCCCGGCGCGGCCGTCGACCGGATCGCCGAGCTGGCCGACGGCTCCCGGACCGCCGGGCTGCCCGTCACCGTGATCGTCGAGGGCGCGCCGCAGCCGCTGGCAGAGCCGGTCGAGCGTGCCGCACACCGGGTCGTACAGGAGGCTCTGACCAACGTGCACAAGCACGCCCCGGGCGCCACGACGCAGATCCACCTCGCGTTCGGCCCGCGAACCGTGCGCGTACGGATCGTCAACGGCCCGCCCGAGAAGTCCGCCGAACCGACTGCCGACGGCGGGCCTCTGCTGCCCAGCGGGGGACACGGGCTGATCGGTCTGACGGAGCGGGTCCGGCTGGCCGGCGGCACCATCGGGTCCGGGCCCACCGGTGACGGCGGCTTCCGGATCGATGCCGCGCTGCCCCCGTCGGTGACCGGAGCGCCCACAACCGGAGCGCCCGCAACCGGATGAGTCAGGCGTTCAGGTCAGTCCGGCGTCGTGGGCGATGAGCGCGACCTGGGTGCGGTTGGCGGCGTCGAGCTTGGTCATGATCCGGCTGAGATGGACCTTGACCGTGGACTGGCTCACGAACAGCTCGGTGGCGATGCGGGAGTTGCTGTGGCCTTGGGCGACCGCCACGGCGACCTCGCGCTAGCGGGCGGTCAGCTCCGCCATCCGCGAGCGCGCTTGCGGGGCGACCGCGCCCGTAGCGAAGGCGGCCAGCAGCTTGGTGGTGATGCGCGGTGAGAGCATCGCCTCGCCGCGCGCGAGGACCCGTACCGCGTCGGCCAGTTCGCGCGGCGAGGTGTCTTTGAGCAGGAACCCGGCCGCGCCGTGCTGGAGTGCGGCGTAGACGTATTCGTCGACGTCGAACGTGGTGAGCACCCCGACGGCGGGAGGATCGGGCAGCGCGGCGAGCTGCCGGGCGACCTCCAGGCCGCCGACGCGGGGCATCTGGATGTCGGTGAGCACGACGTCCGGGCGGTGCCTGGCCACCAGCTCCACCGCCACCGAGCCGTCATCGCCTTCGGCGACCACCTCGATGCCCGGGTCGGCGTCGAGGATCATCCGGATGCCCTTGCGCACCAACTCCTCGTCTTCGAGGAGGACCACCTTGACGGTCACTCACGCCACCACCTCGTCCGCGTACGGGCAACATCGCCTGCACACACGGTATCCGCCGTCACCTCGCGGTCGTCCCACGGCACGATCCAGGCCGACGTGCCGTACGACTTTCGGGCACGTCGACCCGAGCGGAAAGAGTGACGCGCCGCGGGTGCCGACCGGGACAGGCTGGACACCAAATCCTCAACGAGACACAGGAGGACAGATGGCCAAGCGCGGCAAGCGCGGCAAGGCGGCACTGTGCGCGGTGGCGGGGGCGATCACGCTCACCATGGCAGTGACACCATCGGCATCAGCGATCATCGGGGGGCGCGAAGCCACCTCTCCGTACCCGTTCATGGTGAGCGTGCAGAAGGACGGCCACCACTACTGCGGAGCCTCCCTGATCAAGCCGGACTGGATCGTGACCGCCGGGCACTGCGCGGTGAACGTCAAGCCCCAGCAGCTTTCCGTGCGGGTCGGCGACCACGATCGCACGAAGGGTGCGACAGCGAAGGTCACCAAGGTCATCGCCCACCCGGACTTCTCCTACGAGCCGTTCCGCAACGACGTGGCCGTCATGAAGCTGGACCACCCCGTGGACGCGAAGCCCATCAAGCTGGCCGCAAAATCCGCGCCCACGGATACCGACACGCGAATCCTCGGCTGGGGAATGACCTGCGAGGACGGCAGCGAGTGCCCGGACCCCCCGATGCGTCTGCAGGAGCTGGACACCAAGATCGTCTCCGACGACCGGTGCAGCGAGAACTACAACGCGGACAACGAGCTGTGCACCGACAGCCCCACCAAGAACGCACAGGCGTGCATTCTCGACTCCGGCGGGCCGCAGATCACCGGCCGTCCCGGACGGTGGGAACTGATCGGGGCGACCAGCCGCGACGGCGACGCCGATCCGAAGTGTGCCACCGGCCCCGGCATCTACACCGACCTGACGGCCCACCGCGAATGGATCGAGCGGGCCACCGCGAAGTGATCCGCGACGGCTCCGTCCGCTACGGGCCCTTCGACATCGTGTTCTTCCTCGGCTCGGTCAAGTGGCTGGAGAACTCCACGTTCGACAGCCACGACCTGGCCGCACTGCGACGGACGACGGCAGTACGGGGTTGGCCTCGCGGCCGAGCCAATTGCCCGGGTGAGGCTGGTTGGTGGTCACCACGAGCGTCGTGCCTGGGTGGTCCGCGTGCTCGACCGCGTATGTGCACGCGGACCACGCCAGGCCCTGGCAGTACGTTGGCCTGCGCCACAGCCGCCAGCGGTAGGCCGTTCCGTCGACGACGAGGCGCCGGGCGCCCTTGCGGTTCAGTGTCATGGCGCCCCCGTCTCCCCGTTCAACCCGTTCAACCCGCTCAGGGCGGATCAGGCTAGACGGTCAGGGCCTGGGCCTGATGCGGTGGGCCGTCGCGGCGGCTGTGGCGGCCAGGGCCAGGGTGAGGGCGAAGGTGGCTGTCAGGGCTGTGGTGGTGGGGGCTTCGTGGGCGTGGGACAGGGCTATGGCCGCGCCGCCGAGGCCGCTGAGGACGGCGGTGGCCAGGGTCTGGGCGAGTTGCATCGCGCCGCTCGCCTCGCCCTGCCGGTCGGCGGGTGCCTGCTCCATGGCGTCGGTGGTCGCGGCGTTGAAGGCGATGCCCATGCCGACGCCGCCGACGGACCAGCCGATCACGGCGACCAGGGCGGGCACCGCGTCGATCAGGATGCCCGCGGCGATGATCGCGACGCCCGCGGCCAGGACCGCGCTGCCGATGGCGATCGGCAGCGCCCGGGAGCGCCCGCTCCAGCGGTCGTCCGCCCGGCCCTGCCAGGCCGCGCCGAGCACCCAGGCGATGGCCCCGGCGGACAGGCCGAGGCCCGCCTCGGTGGTGCTCAGGCCGCGCAGTTCGGTGAGGCCGAGGGGCAGGAACGCCTCGCTGCCGAAGTACGCGCCGCACAGCAGGAAGCGGATCAGCACGCCGGTCGGTACGCCGCGCCTGCCGCGCAACGTCCCCGTCGGCAGCACGGTACGCAGGCCCAGCACCGCGGCCACGGCGCCGAGCAGCGCGAGCGGCAGCAGCAGGGCGAGGTTGGTGAACTGCAGGCCGCCGAGCAACACAGCGGTGCCCGCGCTGACCAGGATTCCGCGGGCCACCGGGCCGCGCCACCACACCCCGCGAGCCGGGACGGCGGGCGGGTTCGGGTGGCCGCGGCGCGCCAGCGGGGGCACCGCCATGGCCCAGGCGAGCGCGATCAGCGGCAGGAGCAGGACGAACACACCGCGCCAGTGGAGGTGTTCGGCGATCAGCCCGGCGACGGCCGGACCGGCGAGCGAGGGGACCGTCCAGGCGCCGGAGACCAGCGCGAACATCCGGGCCCTGAGGTGTTCCGCGTAGTGCAGGCCGATGACGGTGTACGCCAGGGCCATCACGGCGCCGACGCCGAGGCCCTGTACGAAGCGCCCGGCGAGGAAGACCGGCCAGTTCGGCGCGGCCCCGGCCAGGGCGCAACCGACCGCGAAGACGGCCAGGCCGACGCCGAGGGGCCTGGCCGGGCCACGGCGGTCGGCGGAGCGGCCCGCGGCGACGGTGCCGATCAGGTTGGCGAGCATCAGCGCGGAGAAGCCCCAGCCGTAGGCGTTGAGGCCGCCCAGCTTGCCCGCGATCTCCGGGAGCACCGTGGCCACGCCCATCGACTCGAAGGCCACCAGGCCGACCGAGAGGACGATTCCCCAGGTCAGGGCCGTGTATGGGGGCTGGAAGACACTCTGCGCCCGGGCCGGGTCCAGTGGTTCTGCGGCCAGTTCCCGCCGTGGCATAAGGGCCTCCGCTAATTTCATTACGTTACGGAACGGAACGAAAATGCATGCTACCTATACTGGGCGCCATGGCAAACCCCGGCAGCACCTCCGCCCGCACCGCCGAGCCCAGGGCGGCAGGGCGGCCTCGGGACGCGCGGCTCGACGGCGCGATCCTGACCGCCACCCGGGAGGTGCTCGCGGAGGTCGGCTACCCCGGTCTCACGCTGGAGGGGGTCGCCGCCCGGGCGGGGACCACCAAACCGGCCATCCGGCGCCGCTGGGCGTCACGGCAGCTGCTGGTCATCACGGCCCTGGGCGAGATCATGGGCACCGCCCCCACCCCCGACACCGGGTGCACCCACTGCGACCTGATCCTGGGCATCGAGACCATCGGCCAGGCCTTCGGGGGCGCCTTCGGCCGCCGTACGCTGCCCGCGCTGATCGCGGACCTGGCCGGTGACCCCGAGCTGGACCGGGTCTTCGCCGAGACGATCTTCCACCCCCGGCGGGCCACCACCAAGGCGGCGCTGCTCCGCGGCATCGAACGCGGTGACCTCCGCGCGGACGCCGACCTCGACCTGCTGCTCGACCTGCTGGCCGCCACCACGTACCACCGGGTGCTGTTCGGCCATGCGCCGATCGACGACCGGCTGGCGCACGACGTGGTGATGACCGTCCTCGACGGCGCCGCGACGCCGCGCTGGCGCGAGCACTACCGACAGCGCCACGACGGGTGACGACGGGTGACAGCGGCTAGAGCCAGCCGTTGCGGCGGAAGCCCCGGTGGATGCCGAAACACGCGGTGACGATCACGATCAGGACCAACGGGTAGCCGAAGCGCCACCGCAGCTCCGGCATGTGGTCGAAATTCATCCCGTACACGCCGCACACCATCGTCGGCACGGCGATGATCGCCGCCCAGGCGGTGATCTTGCGCATGTCCTCGTTCTGGGCGACGGTCACCTGGGCGAGGTGGGCCTGGAGTATGGAGTTCAGCAGGTCGTCGAAGGCCGCGATCTGGTCGGTGACCCGGTCCAGGTGGTCGGCGACGTCCCGGAAGTACTTCTGGATGTCGACGTCGACCGCCGGGAGGCGCTGCGTGGAGAGCCGCTCCATCGGGCGGTCCAGGGGCGCCACGGCGCGCTTCAGCTCCAGCAGCTCGCGCTTGAGCTGGTAGATCCGGCCCGGATCGGCCCGGTACGAGGGCTCGCGGGCGAAGACGTCGGTCTCGACCTGGTCGATGTCGTCCTGCACCGCGTCGGCGACCGCGAGGTAGTCCTCGACCACGTGGTCGGCGATGGCGTGCAGCACCGCCGAGGGGCCCTTGGCCAGCTGGGCCGGGTCGGCCTCCAGCTCCTCGCGCAGCGGGCCGAGCGATCCGTGGCGGCCGTGCCGTACGGTGACCACGAAATCGGGCCCGGTGAAGATCATGACCTCGCCGGTGTCCACGACCTCACTCGTCGTGGTCAGCTCGTCGTGATCGACGTACCGGACCGTCTTGAAGACGGTGAACAGCGTGTCGCCGTACGTCTCCAGCTTCGGCCGCTGATGCGCCTGGACGGCGTCCTCGACGGCCAGCGGGTGGAGGGCGAACAGCTCGGCGATCCCGGAGAACTCCCGCTCGGTGGGTTCGTGCAGCCCGATCCACACGAAGCCGCGCCCCGCCCGCCGCACCCGCTCGATCGCCTCGTCGGCCGGACAGTCGCCGGGCTGGCGCTTGCCGTCGACGTACGCCACGCAGTTGACGACCGACGTACCGAGCGGTGAGCGGGCGGGGTGGTTGAGATCGACGCGGCGGCGCCGACGGGCCAGGCGCGCCACTTTCCGGAGGTTGCCGACCATCGACATGCGGTACTCCTTCGGCTGAGCTGCGACCGGCGCCTACCCCCCTCGCGAGGGGACGCGCCGGCTGCGACCACAGCGTACGTCCCGGCTTCCGTGTCGCCAGGGCCCCACCGATGAGTTTGTGCGGGGTCCGCGGTCTGAGAGGAGGAAGGGTCATCCGTACCGCTCGTGGAGGGGCATCATGAGGAAGATCGTCGCCAGCCTGCTCATCTCGCTCGACGGCGTCGTTGAGGCGCCCGATCAGTGGCACTTCCCCTACTTCAACGACGAAATGGGTGCCGCCGTCGACGCGACCTTCAGCGCGGCCGACACCCTCCTCCTGGGGCGCGAGACGTACGAGGGCTTCGCCGGAGCGTGGCCGGAGCGGGAGGCCGCCGGGGGCGAGGACGCCGACTTCGCGAGAAAGCTCGGCGACGCCCGCAAGATCGTCGTGTCGCGTCAGGATCTGTCGCTCACGTGGCGGAACTCCGAGCAGATCAAGGGCGGGCTGGTGGACGCCGTCACCGCGCTGAAGAGCGAACCGGGCAAATCCGGCAAGGACATCGCGATGAGCGGCTCGGTCTCCGTCGTCCGGCAGCTGCTGGCCAACGGGCTGCTGGACGAGTTGCACCTGCTGGTGCACCCGATCGCCGTACGCAAGGGCATGCGGCTGTTCGACGAGGGCGAGACCACGCTCCCGCTGCGGCTGCTGTCCTCGGCAACGTTCCGCACCGGGGTGCTGCACCTGGTCTACGCCCCGGCCGAGGCGCCCGGGGACGCCACGTACGAGGACGCGAAGGCGCACCTGCCCCAGGGCGAGCAGTAGCGGCCGGGATCCGGCCTCAAAGGGGGGTGGATTCGGCCCCATGTGTCCGTGGTCGGTGTCAGCCATGCCGCTGCCTGGTGAGGCTTCACCGGAGACGGCATCGACCGGGCAAGGGGGAACCGTATGGGCAAGCAGGTGAAGTGCGGGTCGACCAAGACGGCTACGGGGAGGCCTTGCCAGAACCCCGCGATGATCGGTTACTCCCGCTGCCAGAAGCACCGGGGCGACTGGAGCAAACCGCAGAAGAAGAGGGGCAAGAGGCGCTGATCCCGCCCCCCTCGACCGGGTCCCGGGGTGATCACGCGCCTCGGGGCCCATGCGCGGGGGCCGCGCGGCGGAGGCGCGAGCGCCGGGCGGGCCTGCCGCGCCGCCGTTCTCGCTAACCTGCCCCGGTGACCATCGAGTTGACCGTCCTGTCGACGGTTTCGTATCGCGGGGAGGTGATCACCGCCCCGCGGCTGCGCGGGCTGCTCGCGCTGCTCGCCGGTGATCTGCGGACCGGGTGCAGCACCGGGCGGCTGGTCGACGGGCTGTGGCCGGAGCCGGACGAGCAGCCGGAGAATCCCGTCAAGGCGGTGCAGATCCTGGTCTCGCGGCTGCGGTCGCGGCTCGGGGCCGAGGTGGTGGTCAGCACGCCCAGTGGGTACCGGCTGGGGCTCGGTGAGGAGCGGGTGGACGCCTCGGCCGTTCTGCTGCATGCCGCCGCGTGCGCGGAGAAGGCACGGGCCGGGGACCACGCGGGGGCGCTCGCCGAGGCCGAGGAGGGGCTGACCCTGTGGGATGGGGTCGGGGGCGGGGACGCGGAGGCGGTGTTCGGCGATCCGGTGGCGGCGCTGCGGGCCGAGCGGGCGGCGGCACACCTGACCCTCGTACGGGGGCGAGCGCTGGGCCTGGCCCGCACCGGGGCCCGGGAGGCGGCCGCCGAGCCGCTGGCGGAGCTGGTGCGGGAGTTCCCGAGGGACGAGGAACTGCTACTGGAGCTGGTGCGTTGCGAGGCCGCGACCGCTGGCACGGCTGCGGCCCTGGCGACGTACGAGCGCTACCGGCGGCGGCTGCGCGACGAACTGGGCGCCGACCCGGGCCCGGGGTTGCGCGCCCTGCACGGGGAGCTGTTACGGGGCGAGGCGCCGGTGGTGCGGCGCGGGGTGCCGCACGAGCCGAACGCGCTGCTCGGCCGGGACGGCGACATCGCGGCCGTGGCCGGTCTGCTGCGGTCGTCACGGGTCACGTCGATCGTGGGCCCCGGCGGCCTCGGCAAAACCCGGCTGGCGGCGGCGGTGGCGCGGGCGGCCGAGCAACGGGTGGTGCACCTGGTGCCGCTGGCGGGTGTGACGAGGGATGAGGACGTGGTGTCCGAGGTCGCCTCCGCGGTGGGTGCGGGGGATGCGTGGCGACCGTCGGGTGGCGGGTTCGCGGCTGCGGTGGAGGGTGGCGGCGGCACTTCGCCGGTGGCGGGCGGTGGAGGTGCTGGCCCGGCGACGGGTAGCGGCAGTGCTGCCCCGGTGGCGGGCAGCGGCAGCGCTCCCCTGGCAGCAGGTGGCGACGGTGCTCCCCCGGCCGCGGGTGGCGGTGTTGCCCCGGCGGTACGTGGCGGGGGTGTTGCCTCGGATGAGGTGCTGGGTGGGGTTGTCGGGGTGCTGGGGGTGGGGCCGGGGCTGTTGGTGCTCGACAACTGTGAGCAGGTGGTGGGCGGCGTCGCCGAGCTGGTGCGGGGGCTGGTGGCGGCGACCCGGGATCTGCGGGTGCTCACCACGAGCCGTACGCCGCTCGGCATCGCCTCCGAATCCGTCTATCTCCTGCCGGAGTTGGACCCCACGACCACGGTCGAGCTGTTCGAGCAGCGGGCGAGGGCGGCGCGGCCGGATGTCGAGCTGCCCGCCGAGGCCGTCGCCGGGCTCTGCCGCCGTCTCGACGGGCTGCCGCTCGCCGTCGAGCTGGCCGCGGCACGGGTGCGGGTGCTGTCGGTGGGGGAGATCGCCCGGCGGCTGGAGGACCGGTTCGCGTTGCTGCGGGGCGGCTCGCGGGACGCGCCGCAGCGGCACCGCACCCTGCGCGCGGTGGTCGACTGGAGCTGGAACCTGCTCGCACCGGACGGGCAGGCGGCCCTGCGGGCGCTGTCCGTGTTCCCGGATGGGTTCACGGGCGACGCGGCCGAACACCTCGTAGGGCACCTCGTAGGGCACGAGGCGCTGGAGGTCCTGGAGGATCTCGTCGGGCAGTCGCTGCTCAAGGTGACGGACACCCCGTCGGGCGGCGTCCGGTTCCGGATGCTGGAGACCGTACGGGAGTTCAGCGCCGCGCACCGGGCGGAGGCGGGCGAGGACGAGCAGGTCACGGCGCGTTTCCTCGCCTGGGCACGACACTTCGGTATGGCGCACCACGACGCGCCCTTCGGCCCGGACGCCGTCGCCGCCTGGCAGCGGATACGGGCCGAACAGGACAACCTGCTGCGGGCGCTGCGGATCGGGCTGGACACGCGCGACATGCCGACGGTCGTGGCGGCCGCGGCCGTCCTCGGCGCGCTGTGGGCCACCGAGGCCCACTACACCCGGCTCAACGCGCTGGCCGAGGACACCGGCCCGCTGCTGTCCCGCTACCGGCCGGAGCCCGATGGCGTCGAGCCGGTCCGTACGCTCGCGACGCTGGTGAGCGTCAACGCGTTCCTCGGAGCGGCGGGTTCGGGCGCGCCGCGCTTCCTCCTCGTCCTGCGACGGCTGCCCCCGGCCGCGCCGTCCACCCTGATCGGCGCGCTGGCCACGGTGCTCGGCCGGATGCCCGAGGTGCTGGGGCCGGACCGTACGGTCCTGGAGCGGCTGTGCGCGAGCGACGAACCGCTGGTGGCGGGGGTCGCGGAGGGGGTGGCGGGCTATCTGTGGGAGAGCGAGAACGAGCCGGAACGGGCCATGGCCGCCGCCCGCCGGATGCTCGGCGCGTTCGAGGGACGGCGCGTGCGGCGCGTGCGGCCCGTGCCGTGGCTGGCGGTCATGGCTCATTCGCGGCTGAGCGAGCTGTGCCTGCACGCCGAGCGCGGCGCGGAGGCGCGGGTCCACATGGCGGAGGCCATGCGGGTCATGGACGAACTCGGCGACTGGAACGACATGCTCGGCCTGCGCTGGGGCATGGTGCTGGCCAACCTCCAGACCGGCGACCTCGACGCGGCCGAGCGCTGGCTGGAACAGGCGGTGCTGCACCGGCCGGAGGAGGCCGTGGCCCTGCTCACGCCCGACCTCGGGGCACGCGCGGAGATCGCCCTCGCGCGGGGTGAGACGGAGCGGGGTCTGGCGTTGTGGCGGCGGGCCACGGGCGCGCTGGAGGCCGACGGCGGCCAGGTGCTGGATCCCTGGGCGTTGGAGATCCATGCGGTGTCGGTGGCCGCCCACGCGCAGCACGGGCGCCTCGGCCTCGTGACGGAGCGGACGGCGGCGCTCGCGGAGCGGCTGGCGGCGCTCCTGGGCGCGCGGGCGGACTTTCCGGTCTGCGGGGTGCTGCTGCTGGCCCTGGGGTACGTCGACCTGGCGGCGGGGCGGTGCGGAACGGGCGTACGGCTGATCGCGCTGGCGGAGCGGTTCCGGTGTCTGCGGAGCTTCCAGCCGACGACGGCGTCGGCCCGTTCGCGGAGCGCGGCGGAGGCCGCCGACGGGGCGGCGTACGAGGAGGCGGTGTCGGCGTACGCCACCCTGAGCCGGGACGAACTCCCGGACGCGGCGCTCACGTTGCTGAAGCTCCGCGCCTGAGCGACCGAGGGCGGTGCCGGTGATTTCCGGTGGCCGGTGGCCGGTGGCTTCCAGTAGCCGCGGGCCAGGCGCAGCACTTCCAGCCGACGATGGCGTCGCCCCGTTCCCGACGCGCGCCGTACGAACGACGCGGTGTCGGCGTACGCCACCGTGAGGCGGAACGAACTCCCCCGTGGGGCTGCCGCGTTGCCGAGACTCCGCACCTGAGCCGGGACGCGTGAGCCGCGATCCGGTGGCGGTGGCCGAGCCCCGGTGGCGGGGCCGGGTACCGGGGCGCCTGGGCTGGTGGGGCCCTGTCGGTGACCGCAGGCCGGTGGCTTCCGGTGCCCCGGGACCGGTGGCCGGGAGCCGGTGGCCAACGGGCCAGGGTCGGCAGCCGCGAGTGTTGGCCTCCGGTGACCGGGAGCCGAGGACCGGGGCCAGTGGCCAGGCCCCGGCGGCCAAAGGCTGATGACCGGTGACTGGACGCCAGAGCCGATGGCAGGGTCGGTGACCGGGAACCGATGGCCACAGGGCCGGAGTCAGTGGCCGCGAGCCGGTGGCTTCCAGAAACCGCAGGCCGGTTGGTCCCGGTGGCCCGGAGCCGGGGACCGGGGCGCCTGAGCCAGTGGCGGGGGCCGGTGGCTTCCGAGGGCCGGTGGCGGGAAGCCAGTGGCTGGTGGCGGGGGTGGCTGCGACCCCGTTGGCGGGTGGCGCATGGCCGGAGGTCGCAGGGCCGGGGGCAGGCCGCCGGGGGCCGTCCGCCGGGGCGGGTCATAGGTGGACGGGGAGGCGCAGCAGGTGGAAGCCGTCGCCCGGCCAGTGGGCGAACTCCAGGGCGGGGCGGGTCACGGCGAGTCGCAGGGTGGCGCGGCGGACGAAGAGGCGGTCGAGGACGACGGTGGTGATGAGGCGGCCGAGCGCGGCACCTATGCAGTAGTGGGCGCCGTGTCCGAAGGCCACGTGGCCGTCGCCTCGGCCGAACTCCCGGGAGATTTCCAGGTGTTCGGCCTCGGCGCCGAACTCCCCCGGGTCGTGGTCGGCGGCGAGCAGGGCCACCGTCACCGCCTCGCCCCTGCGCAGCGCGGTGCCCGCGAAGTCGAAGTCCTCGGTGGCGTAGAGGGTCGCGCCGACGCGGACGATGGAGACGTACCGCAGGAGTTCGGGGACGGCGCGCGGGAGGAGGGCGGGGTCGGCGTGCAGCCTGGCGGCCTGTTCGGGGTGGTCGAGCAGGGCGAGGGCGGCGTGGGCCAGGAAGAGCGCGGGCGGGGTGATCCCGGTGTTGATGAGCAGGAAGACGATGCCGATGAGGTCGTCCTCGGTGAGCGGGTCCTCGTCGTCGCGGGCGCCCTGGAGGAGGGCGGAGATCAGGTCCCCGGTGGGCTCGGCACGGCGGCGGGCGATGAGCTCCCTGGTGTGCTCGACGAGGGCGACGAGCGCCTCCCCGGCCCGGCTGCCGTCGCCGAAGGCGAAGTCCCGCATCCAGGAACACACCTGGTCGCGGTCGCGCTCGTCGACGCCGATCAGTTCGCAGATGACCTGGGTGGCGAGGGGGTAGGCGAACTCGCCCAGGAGGTCCGTACCGCCGCCGCTCGCGTCGGCCTCGGCGATCAGGGCGTCCGCCGTCCGCTCGACGAAGTCGCGCAGGGCCGCGATGCGGCGGGCAGTGAACGCGCGGGTCAGCGGAGCGCGGCGGCGGGCGTGCTCGTCGCCGTCGAAGAGGGCGAGGTGTCCGGCGAAGTACTTCACGTACTCGGCGGGGAGCCCGGCGGAGGCCGCCTCCATCAACTCGTCCTGGGCGTCGGACGCTTCGGCAGGCGGGCCGGGGATCCGTGTGCGGTCGCGGATCAGCCTCGGCTCGGTGAGCGCGGCCTTGACGTCGGCGTACCGGGTGACGAGCCGGACGGGGGTGTGGAGGCCGGGGAGGACCACGTGCGGGAGTTCGTCGCGGGTACGGAGGTCGGCGTAGCCGCGTACGGGGTCCTCGACCTGCTCGGGGGTGAGGTGGACGGGGTTCGTGAGGGTGGTGGCCGTTTCGTCTTGTGAGGTCATGCCTCAGAGAGTGCGGGCGGTCGGCTTCAGCCCGGCTTCATTCCGGTTCCAGCGCCGGGCCCGCGGGTTTCAGCGGGGGAAACCCGCGGGTGAGCGCTCAGAGGGAAACGGCGACCCCGTTGAACGTCGTCTCCGGCGTCTGCGGGCTGGTGAAGCGGGCGTTGACGAGGTACAGGCGGTCGCCCCAGCGGGCGGCGGTGGTGGGGACGTCGAAGCGGGGGTCGGTGATCGTACGGCGCAGGGTCGCGGAGCGGGCCCCGGCGTCGAGGTCGAACACGCTGATGAGGTTCTGCCGGTTCTGCACGACGTACAGGGTGCGGCCGATACGGACGAGGCCGTCGCCGCCCGCGACGTCACCCGCGCCGTGCAGCGCGATCCCGGTGGCGTAACCGGTCCTCAGGTCCACGCGGTAGAGCCTGCCGGGCTGGCTGCTGACGACGATCAGACCTCGGCCGTCGGGGGTGGCGACGATGCCGTTGGCGTTGTTCACCTCGGGCGTCTGCACCCAGTCGCCGGTGAGCGGCAGGGAGCGGATCTCGCCGTCGCGGCCGCGCGGTACGCCGTGGAGCACGCTGTCGCGGGAGTCGGTGAACCAGGCGCGGTCGCCGAGCAGGACGACGTCGTTGATGAAGTGGCCGGTGGGGTCGGTCAGTTGGTGCGTGGCGACGAGTCGTCCCGTGCGGGTGTCGACGATCCGCGCGGTGCCTCCGCCGCCTCCGGCGATGTAGAGCAGGCCGTCACGGTCGGCCTTCAGCCCGATGGCGGCCGTGCCGGTGGCGCCCTCATAGAGCGTCGCGCCCTCGCCGGTGCGCAGATCGGTGCGGTGGACGGCGCCGTTGGCGCGCGAGCCCATGTAGGCGTACGGCCTTCTGCCGATGGTGATCCCCTCGGGGAGGAAGCCGTCGGGCAGCGGGAACTCGGTCGGCCACGCGCCCGCCGGGGCCGCCAGGGTCGCCGGGGCGGCGGCGGAGGGGGCGGCGTGAGCCGGTGCGGTGGTGGCCGCCGTCACCGCGAGCGCGGCGAAGGCGCCACCGCCGAGGATGGCGCGCCGGGAGGGCTGAGATGGGTTCCGGGTCATGGTTCCGGGCCTCCGTGAAGGTGGGCGAACTCAGTGACTCAGTGCGTTCCGTTTCGCTCGTAACGAGGCGCCCCCGGCCGGAGTTCCCCCGGCTGTGCGTTGGCCATGAATGCCCCATGAATGCCGCGAAAATTGTTGACGATATTGCGGACGATCCATACGTTCACACACCGACGGGGTCACGGACAAGCGGCAGGACAGGAGATGTCAGTGAAGCGCAGGACCATGGTCATGGGAGGACTCGCCGCGGCCACCGCGGCGTCGACGGCGGGGGTCGGCGTCGGCGTCGCCGCCGCCCGCTCGCGGCAGCCCTCGGACGCGCTGGTCTCGGACGCGCTGGTCTTCGACAAGGACGCCTACACGGTCCTGACGACGACCATCGCCACGGCCGACGGCGACAAGGCCGTGACGTACCACTTCTACAAGGCCATCACGTACGTCGCGCGGCCGGTGGACGCGAAGTACCAGTGCCTGAACGTCAGCGTTCCCGTCGCCATCGACGGCACGGCGGTCGACGCCACCCGCGCGCCGATCCTCTTCGCCAACTCGGTGGGCGGCTACATGCCGTCGTCCGTGGCGGATGCCACCGGGGTCGGCGGTTCCCCGATGACCCCGCCCGGCGGTGGCGGTGGCGGTGGCGGTGGCGGGCAGGCCGCCATGGTCAGCAACGCCAAGCTGGCCGTGGCCGCCGGTTACGTCGTCGTGGAGCCGGGCGCCCGCGGCCGGACCCTCGTCGACGCGGACGGTACGTACTACGGCACGGCGCCCACCGCCATCGTGGACCTGAAGGCCGCGGTGCGGTACGTACGCTTCAACAAGGGCCGCATCCCCGGGAACACCGACCGGATCGTCTCCTCCGGAACCAGCGCCGGAGGCGCGCTGTCCGCCCTGCTCGGAGCGTCCGGCGACAGCCCCCTGTACGAGGCCCGCCTCAGGGAACTGGGTGCGGCCCCCGCGAGCGACGCCATCTTCGCGGGCGGCGCCTGGTGCCCCATCGCCGACCTCGAACACGCCGACATGGCGTACGAGTGGAACTGGGGCGGCAACGCGCTGAGTTCCGGCGACACGGTCGACCAGGCCATCTCCGGCCAACTGCGCTCCGCGTTCGCCGAATACCAGGCCTCCCTGAAGCTGAGGACCCCGCACGGCTCCGGCCCCCTCACCGCCCGCAACTACGACGCACACCTCGTGAAGACCTACCTCGAACCGGCCGCCACCACCTACCTCAAGGCCCTCCCGGCGTCCGACCGTTCGAGCTATCTGGCCAAGAACCCCTGGCTCACGTGGTCCGGCGACCGGGCCAGCTTCGCGTGGGCCGACTTCCTCACCCACGTCGGGGCCCGGAAGAAGAACACCCCGGCGTTCGACCCCTTCGACCTCTCCGCGCCCGAGAACAACCTGTTCGGGACGGGAACCACCAAGGCCCGCCACTTCACCCTCTACAGCCTGCGCCACGCCACCGGCAACGACAGCGCACGCCTCGACGGCGACCTGCCCCGCAAACTCGACCTGATGAACCCCATGTTCTTCATCCGCCACCGGAATCCCGGCCGGGCGAAGCACTGGTGGATCCGCGTCGGTACGAAGGACACCGACACCTCCCTCACCGTCGTCGGCAACCTCGCCGCCGGTCTGGAGAACCTGGGCGACGACGTCAACGCCCTCATGTACTGGGACGCCGGACACGGAGCCAACCAGGACGCGGCGGACTTCATGACCTGGATCGGCCGGGTGACCGGCTATACCACCTGACGGACAGGGCCCTCGGCGGCTACTCCAGCCGGGGGAGATCGCGGAAGCCTTCTGGCACTGGCGGGCGCTGGCGTACGGCCCGCTCCGACGGGTGATGCGAACTCGACGAGTGCGGCTGCGATCCCGGGTACTTCCACGAGGTGCCGAGCGGCTGACCACCCCGGCGGCGGGCCTCAGGTGTTGCGTGCCGCGCGGACCGGGGCCGCCGCCGAGCTGGGCTGGTACGGGGCGGACGTGCCCGCGTACGTGGCGCGGTAGCCGTGGTGGCGCAGGTCGTCGTAGCGGGCGCGCGATCCGGTGCGGAGGGTGGCGTCGCAGCGTGCCCGGCCCCGGGAGTTCGTCACCGCGGTGCACAGCTTGCGGGCGCCGGTGGAGTCGGTGAACCTCACCGTCTGGCCGCGCAGCGGGGCGCCGTCGGCGGTGGTCAGGGTGGCGGACAGCCCCTTGACCCGCAGGGACGCGGGCGAGGTGTGCCGTTCCACGGTGGCCGGGTTCGCCGTGAGGCGGGTGGGCGCGGGGTGGGACGGCGGGAGGGCCAGTCCGACCGGGCTGCTCAGCCCGGCGATGGGCACGGTGGACTGTTCGCCGCCGTCCGCGGGGACCTCCACCACCCGGTCGTTGCCGAAGTCGGCGACGAACAGGTTGCCGTACGCGTCGACCGCGAGCCCCTGCGGGGTGTTGAGGCCGGTCGCGGGGACGGTCCGCTGCGGGCCGCCGTTCGCCGGGATCTTCACCACGCGGTCGTTGCCCGAGTCGGCCACGTAGAGGTTTCCGGCCCGGTCGAACGCGAGCCCGGTGGGCTCGGAGAGCCCCGCCGTGGGGACGGTGTACTGCGGCCCGCCGTTCGCGGGGACCACCACGACGCGGTCGTTGACGAAGTCGGCGATGTAGAGGTTGCCGCGCGCGTCGAGCGCCAGGCCGTCCGGGTGGCGGAGGCCGGTGGCGGCGACGGTGGTCTGTTCGCCGCTGTCCAGGGAGACCTCGACCACCCGGTCGTTGAAGCTGTCGGCGATGAACAGGTTCTCGTCGACGTCATCGACGTCATCGGCGTCACCGGCGTGGTCGCGGTCGACAGCGAGACCGATCGGGCGCGAGAGGCCGGTGGCCGGGATCGTCTCCTGGCCGCTGCCGTCCGCGGGCACCGTCACCACCCGGTTGTTGCCGGTGTCGGAGATGTAGAGGTCGCCGTCGCCGTCGAGGGCGAGCCCGGTGGGACGGGCGAGGCCGCTGGTGGGAACGGTGGACTGGCCGCTGCCGTCGGTGGCCACCTTCAGCACGGTGTTGTCGGTGTACTCGGAGACGTACAGCTGCGCGACAGGCGGGGCCGAGGGCGCGGCGGTGGCCGCGGAGGCGAGACCGGAGACGAGCCCGTACGCACACAGCGTCAGGATTCCCGCCAGTGCGGTCAGTCGGTGCCGTACGGAGAAGCGGCTCATTCCACACCCACCTGTGATTTCCGGACGATCGGCCCATTGCCGTGCGACCGACATTAGGAACACACCGCGAGCCCCGGCCCGCACCACGCCACCGTGCCGCCCGGATTCCACTCGGGCGGCAGACGCCGGAATGGGCGTATCCGAGTTGCGGCGGCCGAGTGGCGGGGTCAGAACACCGGCATCGCCATGACGATTCCGCCTCGCAGCAGGAAGACGCGATTGCCCGCACCTGTCATCAAGCATTCGCCGGTGTTGCCTCGCGCGCAGACCCAGACCGTGTCACCCGAATCCTTGTTCAGGACGGCGACGCCCTTCTCACCGCCGACGTCCTGGGTGGCCCAGAGGGACGTGCCCTGCACCACCGGGGCGACGAGCTGCGGCGCAACGTCACCCTGCGTGTGCCGTGCCCAGTCGGTCTTTCCGTCCCGTTTGTCACGGCGGCTGATCTCGGTGCCGTCCTGCGCGTACAGGGCATCGCCGTCGATCACCGGAGGGCCCCAGCCACCCGAGCTCTTCGTACGCTCGCTCTTCGCGGGCAGGGACCACACCGCCTTCCCGTCGCTGACCTTACGGGCCGTCAGAGTGGGCCCGCCCAGGTAGACGACTCCCTCGGAGACGACGGGAGCGCTCGGGGCAATCACCGTGGTGTGCCGGGACAGCTTCCAGGCCACTTTCCCGGTGCGGGTGTCGAGCGTGACCACCTTGCCGTTCTCCCCACTGACTACCAGGCGTCCGCTGCCGGTGGCGATCTGGGGCGGGGCGATGGGCGAGCACTCCACCGGCATGGGCACGGTCCAGCGGACCCTGCGATCCGCGATGTCCAGGGCGCCCAGGCGGTCGACCTGAGTGCTGGACTCCGTACTCGATGTCGTGAAGTAGACGGTCTCCGCATCCGCTCCGCTGATCTTGACGGCATTGGCGGGCACGGTCCATTTTTTCTCACCGGTCACGCTGTCGAGCGCGAGCAGCGTTCCCTCAGGGTCGTCCCAGTCAGAACTGACCGTCACGACAAGGCCGTCCGAGGGCGCGGCACAGCGGGCACGCGCGTCGCATTCCACCGTCCACTTGCGGCTGCCGTCAGCCACGTCGTATCCGCCCAGGCTGTAGCCCGTCACCTCCAACACCACACGACTGCCCGCGACCACGGGACGGAAGGTCGAGAGTCTCGCCCCCTGCGGGCCCCACAGGCTGGGCGGCGCGGTGCCCTTCTCGTACTGCGAAGGCTTCAGCCGCTTGGCGTCCCACGGCTTGCGCGCCACCACGGCCTCCTTCTCGTCCGCGATGGCCTTCCGGACCGCGTCGTCGTCCCCCGACAGCAGCCACCAGGCGGCCCCGCCGCCTCCCGCCGCCAGCACCGTGCCGCCCGCCGCGAGCGTGGTGAGGAGCCTGCGGCGGGAGGGCGCGGCCGGGTCGGCGGGGGTGGGTACCTCCGGGAAGGTGGTCAGCCGCTTCGCCGCCGCCTCGCGCCGCTTGATCTCGGCGGCCAGCGACCCCAGCTGCCACACCCGCTTGGCCTTGGCCTTGGCTCCCGGCGGCGGGGCGAACGCCGCCACGATCTGCTGCGGGAGCGGACGCTGCCCCGGATCCTTGACGAGGCAGGGGCCGATGAGCCCGCGGATCGCGTCCGGCACCTCCGACAGCTCCGGCTGGCCGTGCACCACCGCGTACTGCACCGCCGCCACATGCCCGCCCTGGTACGCGCGCTCCCCGCTCGCCGCGTACGCCAGCACCGCGCCCAGCGAGAACACGTCACCGGGCGGCCCGACGCGCTGCCCCATCACCTGCTCCGGCGCGCCGTAGCCCGGCGTGACCGGGATCTGGCCGGTGGAGGTGAGGGTGAGGCCGTGTTCGGGGCGGGCGATGCCGAAGTCGATGACGCGCGGGCCCGAGGACGTCATCACGATGTTGGACGGCTTGAGGTCGCGGTGCACCAGCCCGGCGGCGTGGATGTCCTGGAGCGTACGGGCGAGTTCGCGGGCCAGCTCCGCCACGCCCTGCTCGTCGAAGGGCCCCTGCTCCTCGATGGCGTCGTCCAGCGTCGGCCCGGCCAGGAACTCGGTCGCGATCCACGGGCGGCCGCCCTCGGTCCACGCCCCGAGGACGCGGGCCACCCCGGTGCTGGTGACCGCCTGCGCGGCCTGGGCCTCGCGGACGAAGCGCTGGGACATGTGCGCGTCGTGCGCCAGCTCCGGGCGGAGCACCTTGACCGCGGCGGCCCGGCCGGAGCCGTCCCGCCCGAGGTACACCTTGCCCATGCCGCCCTCGCCGAGCACACCGAGGAGGCGGTAGGGGCCGAGGCGGAGGGGGTCGCCGGATGCGAGGAGATTCATGGGGTGGGTGTCTTCCTGCCGTTGATCCGGCTGCCGTTGACGGAAGTGGGCTCACTCGAAGCGGATGGCGCAGACGAAATCGCCGCTGGTCCACGCCAGGGTCCCGGCCCGCTCATGCGCCACGAAGCCGCTGTCGAAGTTTCCCGGGACGCGGAGCGTCCAGGCGACCTTGTGCGTCCGCAGATCGACGGCGCCGATCTTCGCGTTGCCGTCGAGGGCGACGTAGGCGTACTTCCTGCCGATGACCGGCGTGACATGGAGATTGGGCACCGCGTCGCCGAATCCCGTCTCCCACAGCGGCTTTCCGGTGTCCGCCGCCACGGCGACGAGCCCGCGGGTGCCCTCGGCGACGTACACCACGCCGTCCTTCACCGCGGGCCTGCCGTACGGCCGGTCGCCGTCCTCGACATCGCCCTTGTCGCGGCCCTCGCCGAACTCCCAGGCCTTGTCCCCGTCTGAGACGCGGAACGCCATGAGCAGATCGGTGGCGAAGTAGACACGCTCATCGTCCGCGACCAACTGTCCCGGGCTGAGGTACGAGTCGTCGCCCGCTTCCCTGGGGAATGTCCAGTACCAGAGCGACTCGCCGGTACGGGTGTTGCGGGCGGCAAGTCCGTCCTTATAGGGGAGACCGTTGACGCGACGGCTCAGCACAAGCCGATCGCCAATGACATCGGCGACGGTATTGGTCTCGTATGCCCTGGGGCTGTAGGAGCCCGAGAGGGGCTGCCGCCATAGCTCCTTCCCGGTGCCGAGACTGACGGCGATGGTGCGCCAGCCTTCGTCGTCCTCGGTACCGGTATCGGCATCGGCGGAGTTCAGGAATTGTCTGGCGATGAGGTACATCACGCCATCCGCGACGAGCAACGGATGCGCCTCTTTCGAAGAGGACACGTCGAATTCCCGGAACGGCCCCGCCACGCGCTGTGGCTCGCCGTTCCCGAGGTCGATGGAGTGGACCGAGAGCCCCTGCGCGGACTCCTGCTCGGGTACGAAGGCGTACGCCCGCTTGCCGTCCGAGACGACCCGCCACTCGGCCTTCCCCCGGTCGCGCACGGTCTCCCACTCCCGGGTCCAGCGCTCCTCGCCGCTCTTCGCGTCCAGCGCCACCAGAGCGTTCTCGCACAGCACCAGAACCAGGTCACCGACGGGAATCGGCAGGAAGGACTGGTCCGCCTCGTCGACCTTCGCCCACCACACCGCGCGCGAGGGCACATTGGCCGGGCGGGGTCCTGGCCCCTTGTCCCGGGTGGACCACGCCCACGCCCCCGCGCCCGCGGCGGCCACCCCCAGGGCCGACCCTCCGCCGAGGGTCAGGAGCTTCCGCCGGGACAGCCGGGACATACGGGCCTTCGGCGCCGCGCCCGGCATCACCGTGCCGGGCGGTGCGGGCAGCCGCTCCGGCTGGATCCGCCACACCTCCGTCGCCCGCCGGGCGATCTCCGCGAGCACCGGGGCGGGCAGCAGCTCCCGGAACGCCTCCGGGTCGTCGGGGAGGCGGGCGTCGGGGAGGCGGGCGTCCAGCTCCCGGGCCAGCTCCGCCGTGCCGGGGCGCTGGGCGGGGTCCTTGCTGAGGCAGCGGGTCAGCACCGGCAGCAGGGCGGCGGGTACGCCGGTGAGGTCGGGCTCCGCGTAGCGCACCCGGTACAGCAGGTCGGCCGCCTGGCCGCCGCCGAAGGGACCGTGTCCGGTGGCGGCGAAGACCAGCACCCCGGCGAGGGCGAACACATCGCCCGCCGCGGTGTGTTCCATCCCGGTCGCCTGCTCCGGCGACATGAAGGCCGGGGTGCCCGCGGTCGCGCCCACCCGGGTGAGCCGGTCGTCGCCGAGGGCGCGGGCGATGCCGAAGTCGATGACCTTGGGACCGAGATCGGTGAGCAGGAGGTTGGACGGCTTGAGGTCGCGGTGGACGACGTCCGAGCCGTGCAACTGACCGAGCGCGGCGCACAGGGCGGCGCCCAGCGCCCGTACGGTCCGCTCCGGAAGCGGACCGCACACCGCCACCGCGTCGTCGAGCGGTGGGCCGAGCACGTACTCGGTGGCCAGCCAGGGGATGTCGGCGAACGGGTCGGCGTCCACGACCGCCGCGCCGTGCCGCCCCCCGATGACGCGGGCGGCGTCGATCTCCAGCCGGAAGCGGGTGCGGAACTCCGCCTCGGTGGCGATGCGTTCGTGCATGGTCTTGACCGCGACCGTACGCCCCTTCGGCGAACGGCCGAGGTACACGTTGCCCATACCGCCGCCGCCGAGCCGGGAGATCAGCCGGAACGCGCCGAGCCGCTCGGGGTCGTCATGGTTCAGGGGGTGGGCCATCAGATCCGTCCCAGGGCCGTGGGCTCGTACGACGGGCCGCCCGGCGCCTCGCCGCCCGCCACCGGTCCACCTGCCACGTCCGTCTCCGCGGCCAACAGCTCGGCGGACTGCCGGACGAGCGCCCCGATGACCGCGCCGGGCAGCCAGCCGGGCCCGAGGGCCGCGACCGCCCCGCTTCCGGCCGGTGCCTCCTCCGTACGCGTCAGCTCCGCCAGCAGCTGGCCGCCCTGCGGGCGGGATGCCGGGTCGCGGGCCAGGCACCGCGCGATCGTCGTACGCAGCCCTTCGGGCAGTTCGCGGCGTTCCGGGACGGTGTGCCCGGTCGCGGCGTACGCCAGCACCGAGCCCAGCGCGTAGATGTCGCCCGGCGGCAGCGTCTGCCCGCCCGCGACCTGCTCCGGCGGCAGACTGCCCGCGCCCGCCCCGGGCGGCCCCGACCGGTGCGCGCCGAAGCACGTCAGCCACGGCCCGTCGGCGGTGAGCAGCACCGCGCCGGGCGAGACACCGCCGTGCGTCACGCCCCACGCGTGCGCGGCCGCCAGCGCCTCGGCGAGCGCGGCGCCCACGGCGCGGACGGTGCGCTCCGGCAACGGCCCGCCGTGCGCGGCGAGCGCGCCCGGCAGCGGCAGCGCGGGCAGATACGGCGAGGCGTACCAGAGCGCCTCACCCGTCCCGCCGAGGTCGGCCACCGGCGCGATCCAGTCCCCGGCCAACCGCCGCCGCGCGGCCTCCGCCTCCACCGCGAACCGCGCCGCGTCGGCGCCGGGCAGCGGGGTGCTGATCACGACCGTGCGGTTCCCGCCCGGCAGCCGCCCGATGAAGCGCCGCTCCGGCACCGCCACCCGCCCCCTGGCCCAGGGCTCCTCCGTATCGAACCGGGCCACCAGGTCATACGGACCGATCCGCCGCGGATCGTCCGAGCGCAGCGGTTCCACGACGTACGACTCCCCCCACTCACGACACAAGCCCGCCAACCCTACTCACGCCGGGTGGTCCCCCAGGAGGGGGCCACCCGGCGGTCGCCGCGCTCACGCTGCGGGATTCTGGCGCGAGCTGCCGTTCACCCCCGCGTTCCGTGGTCCCGGCACGCGTCGGCCCAGGGCGATGAGCCGGTCGCGCAGCAGCTCGGAAAGCTCTTGCTGTTCCTGTGCCGTCAGCTTGCCGAGCAGTCCGGCCATCTCGTCCTGCCAGTCGGTGTCTCCCCGGACGAGTGCCGGGTTCTGCACCGACCAGTCGAGCACCTGGCTGACCTGATCCGGATGCCTGACCAGCCAAAGGGCCGCCAGCGAGACCGGCCCGTTGCGCAACGCCTGGATACAGAAGTCGTACTCTTCGCGGCGATGGGCCGTCCAGGAGTACGGAAGACCTTCATCCCCGGCCTGGCCCAGGCGCAGTTCGCCATCCATGTCACGGGCTTGAACGTCCGTGACTCGGTAGGTCAGTCCGACGCCCTCCAGCCGCTGGGGCGGGTCCAAGTGGTGCATCATCTCGGGGGCACCGAAGCTGCGTCCGGCGGCGCTCTGGGCTTCTTCCAACTGGTACAGGCACTGGTCGAGATTCTTGCGCACGGCGTCCCATCCGAAGGCCGTACGCGAGCGCACGACCTGCGCCGGGTCGTGCACCCACCACAGCACGCGCACGTCCACCGACACGGTTCCGTAGGCGGTCGGCAGCGCCACGCTACGGGTCTCCGGCTGTTCTCCCAGCCGGACGCGGAAGGCCTCCTCGTATCCCCGGAACAGCCCGAGGGATGTTGCCGTTCCTTCAGCCGGATGGAAGGACCGCTCACCACGGGGACGTTTCGAGGCCAGCACCTGGTAGGCGCCGTACCGGTCTCTCAGAACCAGGGCACGGTCACGTCGGCCGGACCAGCGCTGACGAAGGATTTCCCGCCAGGGCGCCTGGGGGGCGAGGGTGTAGAGAGGGCTGCTGTTCTCAGAAGTCACGATGTCCTCCCGTGGGGGTGCGGTCGCCGTCCGAGCGCCACGGCGTCGGCCCACCCGCGCGCCAGGCACTCAACGTTTCGCGGGCGATGTCCCGCCCGGCCAGCTCGGGGGTTTCCTCATGGCGGTCGATCACGACGAACAGGCGCAGCACTCCGTGGCGCATGGTCCGCGCCAGAGCCGTGAGCAAGGCTTCCACGGCGTCCTTCTGCTGTTCGTTCCAAGCGGCCATGCCACACCACTGGATCAGGTAGCGACAGGTCGTATCGAAGGTGTCGTCGTCGTCCAGGGCTCGGCGGATGAGATCGACGATCTGCTTTGCGGTCTCGCCGTCGTGAAGCAGCTCTCCTATGAACCAGGCGGCGTTGTGCAGCAGATACGGGAAGTTCCGGAGCGCCAGATCCGCATCGGCCCCGCCCCCGCTCGCCCACTCGGCCAGTTGCCGGAAGACCAGCATCTCGTTGCCCGAGGAGAAGAGATCGCCCAGCGCAGAGCGCACCGCCCAGCGCAAGGTGGGCTCCTGCTCGTCGTCGATGCCGTGATACAGCCCTCGCAGGAGCCGCATGGCGAGATCCGGCCGGGCGAGCCCGAACTCCGTGCCACACGTGTAGGCGACGGTGGACCGCAACTGTTGGCTCCGCGCCCCGCTCCATCTGAGGAGGCGGTGTTTGACCTCCGAGGCCAGCACGGGGTCCTTCGCCGCCACCCCCATCGCGTACGCCGCGATGATCCTGCTGCTGTTGCGGTCGGACTTGGCGAGTGTGCCGATGTGCCGCAGCGCCCTGCGGCCACCGCCCCACCCGGCGGCCATCCCCATGACCCTGCCGACCGGCCGGGTCAGTTCGCCTTCGTTCTTGACCGCGTCCATCCAGTCCGTCAGCACTCCGGCCAGCTGTCCGTACTCCCGCCACACGTAGCGCAATACGGTCTCGGCCTGCCGGTGCCGGGTGAACCGCACCGGTTCCACCGCGTAGGTGTAGCCCGAGGTGGTCCGGGTCTCCTTGGGCGCGCACTGCGCGCGTACCGAGCGCAACAGGTCCTCCAGGGAACGCCGGAAGACGAAGTGCGGGTTGGAACGCGGCTGCTGCGGCCCTTGGTCTCCGGCGCGGTCGTCGGACGGTGGCTGGACGGAACTGAGGCGGCCTTCCGCGAGTTCCAGGAGCCGCTCGGACTCCTCCCTGACGATCCGGTGGTCCAGTCCCTCGAAGACGCAGGTCGCCAGTAGGAAGGCCAGCCCGTCGGCGTCGTCGACCAGCTTCCCGATCAGATCCGGTACCTCGCCCTCGGCGAGGAAGCTCAGCCGGTTCCGCAGACTGGCCGGGTCCGTCCCGTCCTCGCCGGAGGCGACCACCGTGGCGACCAGTTCGGCCACTTCGGCGGGCATCAGTTCCGGGACCAGCAGCTCCTCCAGCAGCCCCGGCTCCAGGTTTCCGAGCAGCCGCCCCCGCCGCGCCGGGTCCGGCACCGCGGCCTCCAAACGGGCCTCGAACACCGCTCGCGGCGGCGCCGGACGGCAGGGCACAGGCGTCACATGGAGATCGCGTTCCAGGCTCCGTACGAGCTCGGGGTCATCCGGCAGCACGATGACCATGCGGGCGTCGGCCTCGTCCAGCAAGCGCCGCAGATTGCCGACCATGCCCGGCCTCAGGGGGTACTTGGGCAGCAGCCCGTCCACAAGGTAGCCACGGGCCTCGGGGTGGGTGGGACGCCAGGTGGCGAGGTTCATGTCACTGTCGACCGCGCGCAGCGCCATGCTGCTGCCGCTGTGCCGATGCAGGAGGTTCAGGGCCGCGGTGCGGCGCCCGGTGCCGGGTGCCCCGGTGAGAAACAGGACGCGGGTGTCGAGCTTCCCCAGCGCCGTAGGGAACCAGTCGGGCTCGGCGAAGCCCAGGCCCGCGCCCAGGATCTCGTCCGCGGAAATGGGCCCCTCGCGCGCCTCCACGCGGCGACCGCCGGGGCCGGAGGCATGGTCGTCGTTCTTCACATGTTGACCGCCATGCACGGAGCCCGCGTTGATATTGCCGTTCGGTGCGTGGATGAAGAGTGTCCGGTCCTCTGCCGAGAGGCGTCCGAGCAGTTCATCCAAGCCGCCGTAGGGGCTCTGATAGTCGAAGCCGTCCTCGTCGTCATCGAAGCGGTCGGGCTCGTCCTCGTCGGGTCCTGTGCCCTTCGCCTCCGGCTCCTCCGGCCTTGCTCTGTCGGGCTCCTCCTCTGCGGCTGGACCGGCGGGGAGTTCGGGCCGCCTTCCCCGCATGCTCATCAGCGGCCCACGTTCTTGTCGCCACGGACCGTATCGCCCTGTCGGCCATGGACCGTGCCCGCCTTGCTGCCGCCGAAGCTGTCACCGCCGACATTGCTAACGCTCTGGCCACCGTGCACGGTCCCGGTGTTCACGTTTCCGTTGTCGGCCCGGTTGGTCACAGAGGGCGGAGCCGTCTCGTTGCGGACCCCCTCCTGCCCAGCGTCATCACGGGCCGTCCGGGCCTCCTGGTCCTCGATCACCTGGTCCCCCAGGATGCGGCGGTCGTACAGCGATCCCGAAGGAGCGGGTACGTACAGCCACGCGCGCTGGGCGAACGACTTGCCCTCCACGGTCGCCGGAACCTCGGTGAAGTGGTCGAGATGGCGTCCCGTATAGCCGCTCGCCACCGCGTCCTGGTAGCAGCGGTCGGAGAGGATGGCGGCGACTTGGGTGATGTTCTCGCTGGAGGCGGCCAGCATCGCCTTGACCGGGCGGGAGTCGAGCAGCCGGTGCGTGTCGTTGCGCGGAGTGCCCTTGCCGTCCTCCTGCTCTCCCGCGTCGGTCACCGGCCCGATGTGCAGGCTGACGCGCAGCCGGATACGTACGGCCCCCATGGAGTGCACGTTGAATTCGGTGAGGACGTCCTGGAGCGTGCTCAGCCAGGGGTGGACGACGAACGGCATTACGGTCGGATCGAAGCCGAACACAAACCCGTCTCCGGTGGAGTCGGGGAACCGCCGGTCGTTCCACACCTCCGCGATCCCCGCGCGCTCGAACGAGGTGCGGAGCAGTTGCGGAATCGCCCGGCTGATGACGTCGTGCTCGATGGCCGGGTAGCCGGTGAAGTCCTTGGCATCGACGGCCACGAGGCCCCGGTAGGGCGGCAGTCGACGGCTCCGGGTGTAAGGGGCGGCGGTGGCCTGGGGCAGTGCGGTGTGAGGCTCGGAGAACTCGGACATGACGGCTCCTTCGCGGAATCGGGTGGCCGGGCGGATGGCCCGGGCGTCTGCTGAGGAGTCGCCCGGGCCGCCGCGGCCCTTCGAGATTCGCGAATTGGCCCCTTCCCTTCCGCTCTCTCAGTGCGGATAGCGGGTGACAGGTGCCACAGAGGCCCCCAGGCTTTCCGGGGTCATCCGCCGTCAGAGGCGGCGATACATCGCAGGGCGGGCAGGTCGTCGATCACGATGCGCTTGCGCCGGGTCCACACCTGACAGGACTCCAGCTCACGCAGCAGCCGGGTGACGGTGTTCCGGGAGCACCGGAGATGCTGCGCCAATTCGTCATGGGTGACGGCGAGTTCCCGGGAGCGCGAGATGTCGGCGAACTTCACCAGGGTCACCGCCAGCCGGTGCAGCACATCACCGCTCCCGCGGGCCTCTGTCGACTCGCGCAGCCGCGCGAGGGCGTAGCGTTCCAGGACGGGAGACAGTTTGTGCTCGTCGACGAAACGAGTGAAGTCCGCGGCCATCATGACCGCGACCTTGCAGCGTGACAGCGTCTCGACGCTCGCCAGTCGTACGCCCCCGCCCCGCACCGCCACCTCCCCCAGCAGCTCTCCGGGGCCGCGGAAGGCCAGCAGGGTGGGCGCGCCGCCCCGGGAGGTGCGCACGACCTTGGCCACGCCACTGAGTACGGACAGCACCAGGGTGCCCGGCTCGCCTTGTTGCAGCAGCAACTCGCCGGGCGAATGCCAGCGTTCGTACGAATGCCGGACCAGCTCCTCCCACACCGCCTCTCCCGCAAGATCACGCAACGTCTCGCCCAGCGTGCCGGACGCTCCCACGGCGTCATATGCGAAGTCGCTCATGCAACGACCTTGTCCTGTGCGAGCCCGCGCTACACCGTCAGCGCCCCGGCGACGGCCGCGCCGGTTTCGCGGGCCGTCAGGTACGGGCGGACATCGTGGGCCTGGGGGCCGTTATGGACGAGGTGGTCCGTGACGCGAGCCCCGAAGGCGGGGGCGAGAGTTTTGGTGAGGGCCACGGCGTCGGCGCGATCGGCGATGTTGGTCCAGCGGGTGACGGGGGCGGGCCAGCGGGGGTGCGGGGCGGGTTGGGGCAGGAGGCGGTCGAAGACCAGGCGGGGGACGGCGAGCGGGGAGCCGAGGGTGATGAGGTGCAGGTCGGACCACTCGGGGTGGGCGCAGAGAGTTTCGTAGGCGACGACGGTACCGAGGGAGTGGGCGACGATGACCTCCGTGTCGGCGGTCACGGTGCGGGTGAGGCGGTCCTGGACTCGGGCGCGGAGGTCGGGTTCGGTGAAGTAGCGGCGGACCTGACGGGCGCTGGCGATCATGAGCCGTTCGCTGAGCCCGGCGAAGAACGCCGAGTGGCTGAGCGCGTTCAGGGCGCGCTGCACGGCATACGGGGTGCGCAGGCGGGTGGTCGCCTCGGGCCCGGTGACCTGCGGGTCCTGCTGGGCGGCGGCATGCCACCAGCCGAGCAGGAGGTCGGTTTCCAGGCCCTCCTCGACGTCGGACGCGTCGAGTTCGGGGACGCCGAGGCCGAGGCCGCGGTGGCCCGCGGGGCGGAAAAGGTCGCCGTAGAAGGCCATGGCGACCTCGTACGGCTCGGGGCGGGGGCCGGAGGCGAGGGCGAGGCCGTCGCACAGGGCGGGGTACCAGTCGGCGAGCAGCGTCTCGGCGCCCTTCACCTGCTGGGCGATGCCGTGGACGAGTACGACGCGGGTCACGGGGTGGCGTTCTCCTCGCCGGTGGGGGTGGTGAGGCCGAGGACGACGGCGCCCATGTGGGTGGCGACACACAGCTGTCCGCCGCCGACGGCCAGGTCCCGAATGCTGCTGCCGATGTCGATCTCGGCCGTCCAGGAGGCGGACCGCAGGTCCCAGACGCGGACCAGGCCGAAGCGGTCGGCGGCGACCAGGATCGGTACGCCGCGGATGTCCGCAGCCTCGATCGCCAGGACGCCGGAGGGGAAGGGCTCCAGGTCGATGCCGAGGTCGGAGCGGGCTGCCACGTCCCAGAAGCGCAGGTGGCCATCGCCCGTGCCGACGACGAGGGCGTTGGGGCCCAGGTGGGGGACGAAGTCGACGCTGAGGGCGCCCATGGGGTGACCGGTGAACGGTTCCGTGAAGGGCTCACCCGTCTGGAGGTTCCACAGCCGGGCGGTGCCGTCGAGGGAGGCGCTGGCCACCACGTCGACTCCGTCGGCCGCCCCCGTCCGCAGGGCTTCCACATACGAGGTGTGGCCGGTCAGTGGCGGGCAGAAGCTCGTCTGGGCGCGCAGGTCCCAGACGTGCAGGGTGTGATCAGCCGCGGCTGACACCACCAGGGCCCTGCCGTCCAGGGTGCACAGGCACACCTTCCATGCGGTGCCGGAGCGCCTGCCCATGCGGCGCCGGGGGGTGAGACCCCACATGTCGGCCTCCTGCCAGCCGCCACGCACGACGACGGTATCGCCGTCCACCCGGGCGGAGGCGGCGCAGCTGACGGACATCGAGGCCGACGTGATGTGAGGGGCCGTCTGACGTCCGTCGTCCAGGTCGTGGGTGCGCACCGTGCCGTCCAGGCTGCCGGTGACGACGACCGCCCCGCCGCCCGGTGCCGGGACGATGTCCGCCGAGACCAGGCTCTGCGCCAGTCCGCACAGCGGCTCTCCGACCGGGCGCATGGTGGTCAGGTCCCAGACGCGTACCTCCTGGGAGAGGGCGGTGACCGCCATCGGGGTTCCGCCCACCAATCCGAGGGCCGGGGCGGACGGAGGCGCCCCGCTCAGCCTTGTGGCGCCCTCCAGCGGCGCCCCCAGTTCGGTGCCCGTGTCCAGGTCCCACACCCGCGCGCAGTCGTCGTAGCCGGTGGACGCCACCAGGGTGCGTCCGCCGATCTGTACCAGCGTGCCCGCCAGTACGTGTCCGGTGTGGCCGAGGAGTGGTCCGCCGACCGCAGCACGGGTCGTGATGTCATGCACGGACAGACCGTTGGCCTCGGAGCTGGACAGTACGGCCGGACGACTGCCGTGGAACGCCACCCCAACCGCCCGCGCGTTCGGCATCAGGTCCACCACATTGACGTGCGCGTAGGGCGCGGTCGGCGTACCGGCTCCCGTACCGTCCAGCCGCCACACATAGGCATGGCCGAGCGAGGTGGCGATGGCGATCTCCATGCCTCCGGCGGTTCCCGCGACAGCCAAGTGCCCGACGCCGCCAATGTGTCCGGCCAGCGGCGGCATCGCGGGCTCGCCGGAGGCCACGTGCCAGATACGCACGGTGCCGTCCTCGCCGCCGCTGACGACGACCTGCCGCCCGGCCAGGGTGCCGGTGGCCACACAGCGCACCACATTGGTGTGGCCGGTCAGCGGCGCGCCCAGGGGTTCGCCGCGCAGCGGGTCCCAGAGCCGGACCGTGGTGTCGGAGCCGCCGGTGACGGCGACGGGGCGGCCGTCGATCCGCTCCAGGACGACGGCGAGCACCTGCCCCCGGTGACCCTCCATGGGCCGTCCGGCCTGGGCGCGGGTGCGCAGGTCCCACAGCCGGGCGGTGCCGTCCTGGCCTCCGGTGAGGGCGAGCGGACGGCCCCGTACGTCGCGGAAGGCGACGGCGGACACCCGGCCGGTGTGGCCTTCGGCCGGCTGGTCGGCCGACAGGTCCCAGATGCGCGCGGTGCGGTCCTGGCTAACCGTGACGGCCAAGCGTGCGCCGCCACCGATGAGGGCGGCGGCGGTGATGTCCTCCACATGGCCGCGCAGGGAGTGGCCAAGCTGGCGCAGGGTGCGCAGGTCCCACAGCCGGGTATCCCACACCCCCGCGGTGAGCGCCACGGTACGGCCGCCGAACTCGCCGATGGCTGCGGAGGCGACGCCGCTGCGCTGCAAGGAGCGGTGGGCGGTGACGGGTTCGCCGAGCTGGCGGCGTTCGGCCAGGTCCCACAGGCTGAGCATGCCGGACTTGTCGCCGACGAGGGCCACCGTGCGGTCGTCCAGCCGCCCCAGGCATACGGCGGTGACCGCCTCGGCTGGGCCGATCAGGGGGCTGCCGTCGATGCGGGCGTCGCCGCCGTCCAGGACGTCGCTCAGGTCCCAGACCTGGACGGTCTTGTCCTCGCCGCCGGTGACCGCGACCGGGCGGCCGTCGAGTTCGCCGAGCGCCGCGTCCAGGACGGTGCGCTTGTGGACGGCCAGGTCACAGCCGAGCTGGCGGCGCCCCGCCAGGTCCCAGATCCGCGCCGTACCGTCCTGGCTGGCCGTCAGCACCACGGGCGTGTCGTCGATGGCGCCGATCTCCATGGCCTCGACGCGGTTGGTGTGCCCGGTGAGCGGCTGCCCGTACTCCTGGCCCGCCGACAGGTCCCACACCCGGACCGTGCCGTCGACGCCGCCGGTGAGCGCGACCGTGTAGTCCCCCAGGTCGCCGATGGCGACCGCGTTGACCGGGGTGGACACCGTCAGCGGTTCGCCGATCTGCCGCTGGTTGGTGAGGTCCCAGACGCGGGCCGTGCCGTCCACGCCGCCGGTCACCGCGATGGGCCGCCCGTCGAGGTCCCCGGTGGCGACGCAGACGACCGCCTTGGTGTGGCCGCTCAGCAGGCGATGCGCGCCCGTGGCCGACCACCACGCCCAGCGGGCCGTCCACGGCAGGGCGACCCCGAGCCGTCCGATGGCATCGGCGAGCTCGTCCGCCTGGCAGCGGCGGGCGGACAGCTGGAGGTCGGCCGCCCGGCCGCCGAGCGGGCGGTCGGGGGTGAGCCGGTGCGCGACCTGCTCGTACGCGGTACGGACCCGACGCGGCCCGTCACCGTCGATCGACGCGAACGCCCGCAGCAGCCCGAGCGGTTCCCCGGCCAGCAGGAAACCGGGGTCCCTGATCAGCTCGGTGAGCAGGCCCGCCGCCCCGGCGTGGGTGGCCAGATGCTGGCGTACGTAGGGAGGTGCCGCGAACCAGTCCGGCCGCCCGTCCGGCGCCGGGACGACCGACACCAGGGCCTCGACCACGGACTTCTGGATCTCGTCGGAGGACCGGTCGGCGGTCGCGCGCAGATGCTCGGCGAGCGCCTTGTGGTACAGCCGGTACACCGAGCGCCGGTCGTCGTCGATGACCTCCGCGACGTACGCCTCGGCGACGTCCAGCAGCCAGGAGACGTCTTCCTCGGTGCAGTCGGTGCCGGAGAGCAGCGAACTGAGCGTCGTCCACACCTGGCCGCGCGGCAGCCCCTTGCCCTCGGAGAAGGCCAGCGGAAGCAGCATCCGGCGCACCCGCGGCTCGTCCGGGCCGAACCGGGCCAGATAGTCGTCGAACGCCTCCCCGACCTCGCTGGGCAGCCGGTCCGCCCAGCCGGGGTGGTCCACGTCGACCGCGGCGCGGTCGGAGCGCAGGGTGCGTGCGGTGGTGCGGGCGTAGAGGTAGACGCCTGCGGCCTTCCGCGCGACGCCCCGGGCGACGGTCGCCGCGAGGGCGGGCCGGTCCCGGTAGGGCGTACGGACCTCCGGCTCCTCCACGGCGAGGAGCACCTTGGCGACGTACCCGGCGACGTCCGCCTCCTCCGCCCGGTAGCCGGGGCGGTCCAGGTCGAGGCAGGTGAAGGTGGGGCCGAGCGGCTGCACCAACTCATGGCGGGTGCCCACCAGGAGTCGTACGCCCTGGATCTCCGCCATGGGCCGCAGCAGTTCGCGGGTGATGCGGCGCGGCTCCCCGTGGCCACCCGCGTCGGCGGCGGTGTCGGACCCCGCCTCGTCGACGGCGTCCACGACGACCACGACCGGCGGGCCGTGGCGGCCGCGCCGGGTCAGCTCCTGGAGCAGCGCGGCCGTCCCGTCCACGGGGGTGCCGAGCGCGCTCGCGATCCGCTCGACGACCTCCTCCAGCCGCTTGTGGCGCGCGTGCACCGCGGTCGTGACACAGTCCTCGGGCACCAGCGTGGCCGGGTCGACGCCCTCCGGGGCGAACTTCGCGCGGTACGCGGGGTCCGACGGCGCCACGATCCGGCCGAGGACCGCCGACTTGCCGCAGCCGGGGCTTCCGGTCACGACCCGGCCCTTGCCGTCGCCGTGTTCGGCGGTCAACCAGGCGACGAGTTCCGTCAGCACCCGCTCTCGGCCGCTGAAGTACAGGCCCTGCTCGGACTCGAACTCCACCCCGCGGGCGCGGGGGCCGAAGTGCTCGGTGAGGTCGCGTTCGGAGACCCGGCGCTGCACTTCGAGGTCGGTGCCGAGGGGCGGCAGTTCCTCGCGGTACCCGGCGTTGGGCAGGAACGGCGCCAGGCCTGTGACCAGACCGCTGGCCAACTCGGCACGCTGGCCGCGGCCGTCGTGGTCGAAGCGCTCGTTGACCGCCTTCACCAGTTCGGTGAGGTCGAGGAACTGCTGACGCTGCCCGGTGCGCTCCGTGGTGACCCCCACGGACCCGCCGAGCGCCGCCACGAAGGCGCCGTCCTCGGCGACATCCTTGCGACGGGCCGACGCCAGGAACCACAGCCCGGTCGAGGTCGCGGCGCCGCCGTTCCGGTACGCGATCGACTGCAGCGCCAGCCCGGCGGCGTCCGCGCTGCCCGCCCCGGCACCGCAGGTGTCCAGCACGACCAGCAGATGGCGCAGCTCGCCCCGGCACAGGATGCGCACCAGGTCTTCGGTGGCCAGGGCGGTGGTGGCCGGGTCGTCGTCCTGCGAGTTCCAGCACAGCAGGTAGTGCCGGTCCCGGTCGTGGACGAGGCCGTGCCCGGCGAAGTACACGACCACCACGTCGTCCGGGGTGAGCCGGATGTCGGTCGACCAGTGGCGCAGCTTCTGCCGGATCTGCTCGGCGCCGTCGTACTCGCCGAGCCCCGGCAGGACGGCCTGGTAGCCGAAGCCGTCGAAGAGCCCCGTCATCGCGGCGACGTCGCCGGGCACTTGGGGCAGCTGTTCCTCCTCCGGCAGATGGCAGTACCGCCCGCTGCCGAGCGCTATGAAGAATCGCCGCCCCACCCGCAGCCCCACCGCCGCTTCCCCCACTGCCGTGCGTTATCCGTAACCGGATGATCGCAACCCGTGTCGGGAAGCGCAACGGGGTCGGGCGCATGAGTGCGGGTACCCAGGTGCGCGGCCGTGGCGGGGTCAGTCGATGACCAGGCCCTTGGCCTTCAGGATCGGTTCGAGGCCGCAGACCTCTATGACGCTCTTGCCGGAGCGGTAGGCGGCGATGAAGGCGTCTTCGGCCTCGACGCGGGCCTGGCATTTGGCGATGACGTCCGCCAGGTCCTCGTGGCGGACGATCACGACGCCGTCGGCGTCGGCGCGGACCACGTCGCCGGGGCGGATGATCTCGCCGCCGATCAGGACGGGTTCGGCCATCGGGCCGACGGTTTCCTTGACCGTGCCCTTCATGCAGACGCTGTAGGAGAAGACCGGGAAGCCGAGTTCGCGCAGCTCGCGGGTGTCGCGGACGCCGGTGTCGGTGACCAGGCCGCCCAGGCCCTTGGCGACGCAGGCGTTGGCCAGGACGTCGCCGAAGGAGCCCGCCTCGGCGTATTCGCCCGCGGAGACGGTGATGACGTCGCCGGGGCGGGCGTGGGCGATGGCGACCTGGAGCATGATGTTGTCGCGGGGCGCGCAGACCACGGGGAAGGCCGGGCCGCACAGGGACATCGCGGGGTCGACCGGCTTGATGGTCGAGTCGAGGGCGCCGAGGCGGCCCTGGGCTTCGTGGATGGTGGCGGCGGAGTAGCCGCTGAGCTGCTTCACCAGGTCCGGATCGGGGCGGGTGAAGGCGGTGTTCACGCGGATCATGCGGGCGATGGCTCCTTCGGGAGGTCAGGAGAGGTCAGCGCGGGCGCGGGCTATGGCCTCGCAGGCCGCGGTGAGGACGTCGTTCGAGGTGGCGAAGGAGATGCGGAAGTAGCCCGGCGAGCCGTACGCGGCGCCGTGGATGACCGCGACGCCCTGCGACTCCAGCAGCTGGGCGGCGACGTCCTCGTCGGTGCGGATCTCCTGGCCCGAGGGGGTGCGGGTGCCGAGGAGGCCGGTGCAGTTGACGAAGGCGTAGAAGCCACCGTCGGGCGGGGTGCAGGACAGCCCGGGGATGTCGTTGATCAGCTTGACGACGGTGTCCCGGCGGCCTCGGTAGACGGCGACGCTGTCGCGGACGAAGGACTGGTCGCCGGAGAGCGCGGCGGTGGCGGCGGCCTGGCTGATGGAGGAGGGGCAGGAGGAGATCTGGGACTGGAGGGTGTTGATGGCCCGGATCAGCTCGGCGTTGCCCGCGCCGTAGCCGATGCGCCAGCCGGTCATGGCGTACGTCTTGGAGACGCCGTTGGTGTAGAAGACCCGGTCGGCCAGGCGTGGTTCGACCGCGGCGAGGCTGTGGACCTGGCCCGTCTCGTAGAAGATCTCGTCGTAGATCTCGTCGGTGAGCACGTGGACGTGCGGGTGGGCGAGCAGCACCTCGGCGAGGGCGCGCAGCTCGTCCGCCGTGTAGACGGCGCCGGTCGGGTTGGACGGGGAGTTGAGGACGACCCAGCGGGTGCGGTCGGTGAGGGCGGCGGCCAGCCGGTCGGGGGTCAGCTTGAAGCCGTCGGTCTCCGGGCAGGGCACGATGATCGGGGTGCCGTCGTTGGCCAGCACCATGTCCGGGTACGAGACCCAGTACGGGGCCGGGATGACGACCTCGTCGCCCGCGTCCAGGGTGGCCATCAGGGCGAGGAAGATGATCTGCTTCCCGCCGCCGCCCACCGCGATCCGGTCGCCGGGGTAGTCCAGCCCGTGGCGCCGCCGGAGCCGGTCGGCGATGGCGGTCCGCAGTGCGGGGGTGCCGTTGACCGGGGTGTATTTGGTGACGCCCTGCCGGATCGCCTCGATGGCGGCGTCCTTCACATGGTCCGGGGTGTCGAAGTCGGGTTCGCCCACGGTGAGGTCGAGGATGTCCCGGCCCTGGGCTTTCAGTTCGCGGACCCGCTGGGCGGCCGCGGTGCTGGGGGACGGCTTGATACGGCCGACACGCTGTGCGGTGCTCATCTCAGTCGGCCCTCCGCTCGAAGTTGAGCCCGCCCGGCACCTGGAAGGTGGGCAGGATCTCGATATGGCCGATGTTGACGTGGCGCGGCGAGGAGACGGCGAATTCGATGGCGTCGGCGATGTCCTCCGGCTTGAGCGATTCGTAGCCGTCGTAGAACCGGCGCTGGGCCTCTTCCATGTCGCCGAGCAGCCGTCCGAAGATTTCCGTCTCGACCCGCCCGGGGCAGATTTCGGTGACCCGGATCCGGCGCCCGTAGCCGTCCACCCGCAGCTGGCGGGAGAGGGTGTGCACGGCGGATTTGGTGGCGTGGTAGATGGTGTTTCCGCCGAAGTTGTAGACACCGGCGATGGAGCTGATGTTGACGATATGGCCGAGGTCGCGCTCCACCATTCCCGGCATGACGAGCCGCACCAGATGCAGCACCGCCTGGATGTTGACGGCGACCTGCTCGTCGACGGCGAACTCGTCGGCGGTGAGGATGTTCCCGGTGCGCGACACCCCGGCGTTGTTGACGAGGATGTCGACCTTCAGGTCCCGCAGTTCCGCGGTGAGCGCGGCGGTGTCGGTGATGTCGACGGCGTGCGGGACGCAGCCGGTGCGCCGGGCCAGTTCGTCGAGCCGGTCGGCGTTGCGGGCGACGGCGTGGACCTCCAGGCCCTGCTTGACCAGCCGCTCGACGACCACCGCGCCGATTCCGGTGGAGGCACCGGTCACCAGTGCGGTCTTGTAGTCGGAAAAGGGCATGGGGGCTTCGCTCCTCTGTGAAGAAACGGGGATGGGGGAAAGGCGGGGGGGGGGAACTACGCGTCGCGCAGCGGCAGGTGGGCCTTGTCCGTCACCCGGGATACGGCGATGAGCGTGCCGAGGGCGGTGACGACCGCGTAGAAGGCGGGCATGTTGACGTTTCCGGTCTCGGCGATGAGATACGTCATCAGCAGCGGCGCGGTCCCGCCGAAGAGCGCCGAGGAGACGTTGTAGCCGAGGCCGTAGGCGGAGTAGCGGACCCGGGTCGGGAAGAGTTCGACCAGCAGGATGTGGATGACGCCGGTGTGGCCCGCGAAGACGACGGCCATCACGCATGCGCCGATAACGGCCAGCGCCACATTGCCGGTGCCGATGAGCAGGTAACAGGGAATGCCCAGGGCGGCCATGGCGATCGCGGCCCCCGACAGGACCTTCTTCCGCCCGATCCGGTCGGACAGCTTGCCCATGAAGGGAATGGCGAGGGAGATGGCCACCAGGCTGGCCGAGGTGACGAGCAGCCCCTGCACCTTGCTGAAGTGCAGCTCGGTGCTCATGAACGTGGGCATGTAGCCGAACAGCACGTAGTAGCCGGAGCCGTTCATCAGCGGGATGAACAGGGCGAGCAGCATCGCGCGACGGTGCTCGGAGGAGGTGAAGGCCTCCTTGAGCGGGTTCTTCGACAGCCCGCCCGATTCCTTCAGCCGGTTGAAGTTCGGGGTGTCGCTGATGCGCTTGCGGATGTAGAGGCCCGCGACGCCCAGCGGAACGGCCAGCAGGAACGGAATGCGCCAGCCCCACGACTCCATCGCGTCCGACCCGAGGCCGCTGTTCATGCCCGCGGCGACCAGCGTGCCGGTGAGCAGCGAGAGGAACGAGGCGATCTGGGCGTAGCTGGTGTAGAGGCCGCGCTTGCCCTCGGGGGCGTGCTCGGCGAGGAAGCTCATCGCGCCCGACGCCTCACCGCCGACGGAGAAGCCCTGGAGCACCCGGAGCAGGATGAGGAGGATGGGGGCCGCTATGCCGATACTCGCGTACGTCGGCAGCATGCCGATCGCCGCCGTCGCCACGCTGATCAGCATGATCACGAAGACGAGCATCCGCTGGCGCCCGATGCGGTCGCCGAGGTGACCGCAGATGATGCCGCCGAGCGGGCGGAAGAAGAACGAGACGGCGTAGCCGAGGAAGACGAGCTGCACCTGCACCGCGTTGGACGCGTCGGGGAAGAAGACGACACCCAGGGTGCCCGCCATGAAACCGAAGATGCCGTTGTCGTAAAGCTCGGCGAAGATCCCCACGCATCCGGCGAGGGTCACCTTCCGCGCGGTTCTCGGATCGACGACGTTGGGGGTTGGCTGAGCGGCGGCGACGGCGGTCATGATGTCTCTTTTCTGCAGGCGGGGTCAGCCAGGTGGGGACGGGTCACTCACAACGGGGGAAGGGGACGGGATTTCAGACGGGGGAGGGAGTGAACGGGGCGGGGATGCGCAGCTCTTGGAAGACGGTGCGGACGCGGGCGGCGAGGGCCCGTACGGCGTGGCGCTCGGCCCGGTACGCGGCCACCGCCTCCTCCACCGTCCGGTGCCGGAACCGGACCGACTGGCCGGGCCGGGCCTGCCCGAGGGCGGACAGGCCGGTGGCGGTGACCACGGCGAGCACCGGATATCCGGCGGTGACGCCGCGGCCCCGGTGCAGGACGAGCAGTTCGTCGCCCGCGGGCACCTCGACCGCGCCGACCGGCACACCGCGCGAGAGCACCTCGCCGGTCGCCACCCGCCTCGGTACGTCGCCGCTCATCCGCAGGCCGATGTGGTTGCTCCGGGGGGTCACGGTGAACGGCGACCGGAACAGCCGCTCGGCGGTGTCGCCGAACTCGTCGAGGTCCGGCCCGTCGGTCACGTCGACCGTCCACGTCTCGCCGTCGGGCCCGGAGTCGGCGAAGCGCGCCACCGGGGCGTGCACCCGGAAGAGCGGAATGCCGAACACCGGGTGGTCGACCGGCGGGCAGGAGGCCCGCAGCGCCAGTTCGTCGCCCTCGCGCAGCGTGCGCCCGAAGCCGAGGATCGTGTCGGGGGCGCAGCTGCCGAGCAGGGACGGGGTGTCCACCGAGCCGAGGACGGCGAGGTAGACGCGCAGGCCCAGCCGGATGCCGGAGACGGTGATGGTCTCGCCCGCCCGTACCGGCAGCGGTTCCCACTGCGGCCTGGGCACACCGTCCACGGTGACGTCGGCGGGCGCGCCGGTGACCGCGATGAGGATGTCGGTGGAGGGGGTGCAGCCGAAGTCCAGGGCGGTGATCTCCAGCAGCGGCGCGCCCTCGTCGTTCCCGGCCAGCACGTTGGCGACGCGGGCGGAGTGCTGGTCGAGCGCGCCGTTGACCGGCAGGCCGTAGCGGGAGTGGCCGAAGCGGCCGAGGTCCTGCACGGTCGTCAGGCCCGCGCGGTGCACGGTGAGGGCGCCGGTGGCGGTGCGGGGGTCCACGGTGAGGGTGTCAGTCATGACACGCCGCCAGGGGTGCGCCCGCGTGCTCGTCCCACTGCTCGGGGGCGATCGGTACGAACTGGAACGTGTCCCCGGGCCGGTACGGGGTCAGCGGCCGGGCGTCGAGGTCGAGCACCCGCAGCGGGGTACGGCCCAGCAGCGGCCAGCCGCCGGGGGACGGCATCGGCGAGATGACGGCCTGACGCCCGGCCACCGCGACCGACCCGGGGACGACGCTGGTACGCGGCGACGCGAGCCGTGGCACCGGCCGGGGGAACGCCGGGCCGTCCATCATCGGGGCGGCGGCCGGGGCTCCGAAGCAGCGGACGGTGAGCGGGGCGCGCGAGTGCAGCGCCACCACCTCGTTCTCGCTCAGCCCCAGCTGACCCGCCACGACGGGCAGATCGGGGCCGTATTCGCCGCCGTACACCACCGGTACGACGAAGCGCCGGGGCGCGGGCCCGGGACGGGGGCTGTCGGCGAGCCGTCCGCTCTCGTAGCGCAGCAGCCGCCGGAGCGTGGTGTGGTCGGTGGTGGCGCAGTCGAACTCGACGAGCAGGGTGTCGTACGTGGGCACGATGCCGTACACCCCGCCGGGGCGGGCGGCCTCGACCGCGTCGGCCAGCGCGTGGACGGTCTCCCAGGCCCGGTCCGGCGCCAGGCCGGTGGCCTTGACGACGACGGCCGAGTCGCCGCAGTCCGCGATGGTGACCTCGCCCGCCATGTCAGGCGCTCCCGTCGGCCGTGAGGTCCAGCACGTCGGTGAGCGGGGCGATCTTCACCCCGGCGGTGAGCAGTTCACCGCGGATGCGGCGGGCGAGGGCGATGGCGCCGGGGGTGTCGCCGTGCAGCAGGACGGTGTCGCACGCGACCGGCAGGTCGCGGCCGCCGACCGTGCGGATCACGCCCTCGGTGACCATCCGGACCGTCCGCTCGGCGATCTCCCCCGCGTCGTGCAGCACCGCCCCGGGCTCGCTCCGGGGCACCAGCGTGCCGTCGTCGCGGTACGCCCGGTCGGCGATGCCGACGATGCCGACCCGCAGGCCCAGGGCGCGGGCGGCGTCGGCGAGTTCGCCGTCCTGGGCCAGGACGATCAGCGACCGGTCGAAGGACGCCACGGCCCCGGCCACCGCCTCCGCGTAGTCGGGCCGGGTCGCGACCAGGTTGCCGAGCCGCCCGTGCGGCGCGATGTGCCGTACCGGGGTGCCGTACGCGGTCGCGAAGGCGTGCAGCGCGCCCAGTTGGTACAGCGTGTCCGTGCGGACCTCGTCCGGGGTCAGATCCATCGCGCGGCGGCCGAATCCGACGAGATCGGGAAAGCTGTGATGCGCGCCCACGGAGACACCGATTTCGGCGCAGCGGCGGACGGTCGCGTCCATGATTCTCGGATCTCCCGCGTGGAATCCGCAGGCGATATTGGCCGATGTCAGCACGTCCAGCAGCGCCTCGTCGTCGCCCATGGTGTAGGCACCGAACCCCTCGCCGAGGTCGGCCACGAGATCGACGGCATGCTTCATGACGTGCCTCCGGAAAAAGAAAGAAAGCGGCGTTGTCGCCATTCATGGGAGAGCTGCGCTAGAGGGATCTGCGCGACGAGAAATTCGCGTTCCGGTGAACGTAATGCGCACGGGAGAAGGCGGCAAATATGCGTTGGGTGTGACGTAATCGCCGCTGGTTATGACCTGGCCCACACTCGACGCCGTCCGGCGGTCGTACGGCGCCTACCATGAGGGCCCCCCGAGGCTGGAGGACCGTGCATGGACACCAGGCGTCTGTACTCGTTCGTGAAGATCGTCGACGCCGGGAGCATCACGCGCGCGGCCGACATCCTGCACATCGCGCAGCCCGCCCTCAGCCAGCAGCTCTCCCTGCTGGAGTCCCACTTCAAGCAGCAGCTGCTGATCCGCAGCAAGCGCGGCGTCGCGCCGACCGAGGCGGGCCGGGCGCTGTACCGGCACGCCCAGCTCATCCTGCGCCAGGTCGAGCTGGCGCAGGCCGCCGTCGATGTGTCCGGGCGGGCGCCCGCGGGCAGCGTCTCGGTGGGCCTGGCCCCGTACAGCATGGGCGCGGCGCTCGCGCTGCCGCTGCTCACCAGCGTGCGCGAGCGCTATCCGGACATCGTCCTGCACATCAACGAGAACTTCGGCGGGGTGATCAGCGAGGCGATCATGACCGGGCGGATGGACATGGCGTTCATCTACGGGGCGGGGCCGCTGCGGGGCGTGCAGTTCGAGCCGCTGCGCACCGAGGATCTGTTCCTGATCGCGGCGCCCGGCCGGACGATGGAGCCGGGCGGGGGCGCGGACGTCCCGCTGGAGGAGCTGGCGGACGTGGAGCTGCTGCTGCCCAGCCGCATCCACACCATCCGCCAGGTCGTGGACGCGGCGTTCCAGCAGGCCTCACTGCAGCCGCGGGTGGTCGGCGAGATCGAGTCCGTCCTGACGCTGGTCAGCGCGGTGGGCGCGGACATGGGGGCGACGGTGCTGCCGTGGTCGGCGGCGCGCGCGATCCTCGACGTGCAGAAGCTGGTGGTGCGGCGGATCGTGAACCCGGCCATCCCGGTCAAGCTCAGCCTCTGTACGTCCGACAGCCAGCCGCTGTCGGAACCCGCCCACGCCGTGCACGATCTCTTCCATGAACTGATCGCCGACTTCGGCTGACGGAGCGGCTAGCGGACCGGTTGGCGGACCGCCGGAGATCCGCTGGAGACGGCGGCGGGCTTGCGCAGCAGCAACAGCGCCGCGTCGTCGTGCAGCCGCCCGCCCACGTGCGCCAGCAGTTCGTCGTGCAGCCCGGCCAGGGTCCGGGACGGCTCGTCGCTGACATGTCCGGGCACCCGCTCGACCAGCGGGAAGTACTCCCGGCCGCCGTCGCGCGCCTCGATGACCCCGTCGGTGTACAGCAGCATCTGGTCGCCGTCGGCGAACGGCACCACCTGGAGGCTCGGTGCCTCGCCGCCCAGCGAGGCCAGGCCCAGCGGCGGCGCCGGGCGCACCGGCTCGACGGGGACGACCGCACCGGCCGGGCCGATCAGCAGCGGCGGCGCGTGGCCGCAGTTGACGATCTCCATGCGCCCCTCGGCGGGGTATCCGGCGACGACGGCGGTGACGAAGTCGTCGGCGGCGAGGTTACGGGCGAGGCTGCGCTCGATCCGGCCGACGACGTCCAGCAGGTCCGGTTCGTCGTACGCGGCCTCCCGGAACACGCCGAGCACCAGCGCGGCGGTGGACACGGCGGGCAGGCCCTTGCCGCGCACATCGCCGACGATCAGCCGGACCCCGTACGGGGTGGACACCAGCGCGTACAGGTCGCCGCCCACCCGGGCCTCCGCCGCGGCGGCGCTGTAGCGGACCGCCACCTGGAACTGGCCGACCCGCGCGGGCACCGGCCGCAGCAGCGCGTTCTGCGCGGCCTCGGCGACCGAGCGGACCGCGGCCAGCACCCGTTCCCGGCGCCTGCGCAACACGCTGGCCAGGCAGCTCGCCAGGGTCACGGCGACGAGCGTCGACAGCACGACCGCCTGCCCGTGGACCGGCGCCGCCAGCCACGCGCCGAGCCCCGCGCCCAGCGCGACGGCCAGGAAGCCGATCCGCAGCACTGCCCAGGGGCGGCACGCGGCGGCGGCCAGCGCGGGGCCGACGGCGAGCAGCGGCAGCCAGCTCGTCCCGTCGCCGGTGACGAAGGCGATGACGGCGACCACGCCCAGGATGAGTACGGGAACCCCGGCCGCGAACGGCGCGGGGGGATAGGGCTGGTCCAGATGGGTGCGGGCCTGGATCATGTCCGGGTCGACTGCTCTCTCTCGCTCGCTCGCTGGTCTGCACGGCGTGATGTCCGTTATCTCCAGAGAACCAGCGGTTCACGGTGAGCGACAAGGGCCGGAATTTCAGATAGTGAGCGAAAGGCCCCTGGTCACGCGGTCGGCCGTCGGCAGCAGCCGCTCGCGTATCTCCTCCAGCCGGGCGGCCCGGTCCGCCTGACCGGCCTGGATCGACACCCCGAGCGAGCCGAGCTGGTCCCCGCTGTAGACGGGCACCGCGAAGCAGACCGTGCCCAGCGCGTACTCCTCCAGGTCGGTGACCGGCGCGCCCGTGGCCAGGGTGTCCAGCCGCCGCAGCAGCTCGGCGGGGCGGGTGACGGTGCGGGGCGTGAGGTCGGCGAGCGGATGCCGGGACAGATAGTCGCTGCGGGCCTCGTCGTCCAGCTCGCGCAGGACGCACTTGCCGAGCGCGGTGGCGTGCCCGGCGTCCTCGAACCCCACCCACAGATCCACCCGTGGCGCCCGCGGGCTGTCGACGATCTCCGCGACCCGGATCTCGCCGTCCTCGTAGAAGGTCAGATACGCGGCCGCCGACAGCGCGTCCCGCAGCCCGGCCAGCGTCGGCCGCACCCGGTTGAGCAGCGCCTGCCCGCGGCTGCCGACCTGGAGCGTGTGCAGCTTGTCGCCCACGACGAAGCCGCCGTCGGGCAGCCGGTGCACATAGCCGTCGTGGACGAGGGTCCGCAGCAGGTGGTACGCGGTGGCCAGCGGCAGCCCCGCCTCCCGCGCCAGCTGTTTCGCGGGCGCACCGCCCTCATGCGCGCCCACGGCTTCCATCAGGCGGAAGGCTCGCTGCACGGAGGTGATGAGCGTAGGGCCTCCTGGAGTCCCCATACGACCAGCTTGCGCCCGGCGGGGCGGCCGGGCAAGGGCGTCCCCCGTCCCCCGGACGTACGCGAGGGCGTCGGCCGACCCGGATAGTCGGCCGACGCCCCCGACGCCGGGGCGAAGGCGGTCAGCCGGGGCTGATACGGCCCCGCCAGCCGCCCTCTTCCTGGCCCCGGTGCTCGATGAAGTCCTTGAACCGGTGCAGGTCGCCCTTGATCCGGCGGTCGAGCGTCCCGGTCATGTCCGCGGCCTTCTCCGCCATGCCGGTCGGCTCGAAGACCAGGGCCAGATTGACCTCGGTGTGGGTGGCGTCCAGGGACCGGAAGGTCACCAGGCCCTGCTGCTGGACATCGCCCGAGGTCGTCCGCCAGGCGATGCGCTCGTCGGGAAGCTGGTCGACGATCTCGGTGTCGAACTCGCGGTGCACACCGGCGATGGAAGTCGACCAGTGGTTGTGACGGTCGTCCACCTGGGTCACCTGGTCCACGCCTTCCATGAACCGCGGGAACTCGGTGAACTGCGTCCACTGGTTGTAGGCCGTGTGCAGCGGAACCTCAACCTCGACGGTCTCCCGCACGGTGCTCATCGGTGACTCCTTTCGACGCTGTCACCGCACCGGGTAACCGGGCCCGCGCCCCTAAAACGTCATCTAAAACGTCATCGCCGGGGACCTCACCGGAGCGGATGCAGCGCGGCCAGTTCGGCGGGCGCCGTACCGGTCGCGATGGCGTCCGCCAGCAGCCGCCCGGTGAGCGGGCCGAGGGCCACGCCCCACATGCCGTGGCCGCCGTTCACGTACACCCGTGGCGAGCCGGTCGGGCCGACCAGCGGCAGCCCGTCGGCGGTGCAGGGGCGTGAGCCGACCCATTCGTCCCGGCGGGCGTCCCAGTCGACGTCCCGCAGCAGCGGGCGGGCCGCGCCGATGATCGCCTGGATGCGGCGCGGGTCGACCGGCCGCTCCGGGGGCGCCAGCTCCATCATCCCGGCGACCCGCACCCGGCCGTCGCCCAGCGGGGTGCACACCACCTTCTGCCCGGCCAGATACGTCGGGCGCGCCGGTGCGCCCTCGGCGGGGACGCTGAAGCTGTAGCCGCGCCCGGACTGCACGGGCACCCGCACCCCGAACGGCCGGACCAGCCGGTCCAGCCAGGCCCCCGTCGCGACGACGGCGACGTCCGCGCGCAGGTCGCCCTGGGACGTGCCGACCGCGACGCCCGTGCCCAGGTCGCGGATGCCCGACACCTCGGCCCGCTCCACGATCTTCCCGCCGCGCTCCCGTACGGAATCCGCCAGCGCGCGCACGAAGTTCCCGGGGTTCAGCCGCCGCTGGCCGTGCAGCGCGAGGCCCGCGCCGACCGCGTCGCTGAGCACCGGCTCCAGGGCCCGCGCCCGGTCGCCGTCGAGGACGTCGTACGGGATCTCGTACCCCGCCGCCCGGGCGTGCTCCAGCTCCTCGACCATCCCGGCGCGCTCGGCGGCCGTCCCGAAGGCGAGCAGCATCGGGTCCACGGGCACGGTGGGCTCCTCGACGCCGCCCGCCGCCAGCTCGTCGTACGCCGCGAGCGCGTGCCGGTTCAGCGTGGCGAACGCGGTGGCCAGCACCCGCCAGCGGCGCGGGGTGCAGTGCCGGGTGAACGACAGCAGGAACCGCGCCAGGCGTGGGTCCGCCCGGGGCGGGATGTAGACGGGCGAGGTCGGCGAGACCAGGCTCCGCACCCCGTACCGCAACGCGGCGGGCTCGGGCAACGGCAGCGCCAGCGCGGGCGTCAGCCACCCGGCGTTCCCCCACGAGGCCCCAGCGGCGGGCCGCCGCCGCTCGGCGACGGTGACCTCGACCCCACGCCCCTGCAACGCCCAGGTGGTGGCAAGCCCGACGATCCCGGCCCCGACGACGACGGCACTGCGCGGTGTGGACACGGTGGCGTTCCCCTTCCCCTGGCTTCCCCTGGTTTCCCTGGCTTTGCGTGCTGCGTACGCATCATGGGCGCGCGGGGACACCCACCGCACTGTCCCCGCGACCGATGCCGCAGGTCCGGCTGTTGTAACCCGGCACAAAGGGGGGGGCGGCAGTCGGACGGGCGATCCCCCACCCCGCCCTTCCCCGAACCCGAGGCTCCGCCCCGGACCCCGAGCCCCGGCGAGCGAAGAGCAGCGGCGCCCACCCGGTGGGCCGGGGGGCGAGGTCCACGAGTGGCGCGACAGGTGCCGGGCGCGGTACGCCGCATGCGGGGCCCCACGGGGCCGGGTTCCGCCGGGGGCTACGGGAGGCGGAGGGATCGTAGGCGGAGGCGGAGTTGGATTTCGAACTTGGCGGCCGGGTCGGCCAGGTCAAGACCGGCGATCTCGTGGGCGCGGCGCAGGCGGTAGCGGAGGGTGTTGGGGTGGATGTGGAGCTGGCGGGCGGCCAGGCGGGCGTCCTCGCCGGAGGCGAGGTAGCGGGCCAGGCTGTCGAGGAGGTCCGTGCCGCGCTCGCGGTCGTAAGCCTCCAGGTCGGCGATCGCGCCCAGCGGGTCGTGTCCGGCCTCGTCGGCCAGGTCCACCGTCTGCATGAGCAGCGCGTCCAGGTGGACATCGCGGATGTGGGCGGCGGTCCCGCCCGCGCCGCCGCCCAGCCGGGTGAGCAGCCGGACGACCAGGTCGGCGTCGGACCGTGAGCGGTCCAGCAGGTCCGGGCCGGGGACGGTACGGCCCACCCCGGCCAGCAGCCCGGCCCGGCCCGGGAGTTCGCGGACCACGCGGGCCAGCCGCTGTTCGTCGCGTACCGGCAGGACGGCATAGCCCGCGCCGTCGGCCTCCGCGTGGACGGCGCCGTCCGCGAGACCGGCGAGCCCGCCGAGCCCCGCGAGGGCACGCCGCAGCGGCTCGCCCGATGGGGCCGGGGCCGTCGGGCGCAGGGCGACGACGGCCAGCGGCCCGGGCGGCAGCGGCAGTTCGGCGGCGGCCTCCGCCGCCTGCGGCCCGCCGCCCAGGAGGGCCCGTACCGCCTCGGTCCGCCGCGCCTCCTCGCCGCGCCGCCGGGCGATCTGCCGGGCCAGCACCGGGGCGGCCAGCGCGGCCGACTCCTCCAGCGCCGCCCGCTGCTCGCGGGAGGGCGCGGTGGGCACGATCGCCCAGATGGACCCCACCGACAGGTCGTCCACCCGGATCGGCATGACCGCGCGCGGCAGCAGCCCGGACGCGCGGAAGTCCGCGTACAGCGGGGCGGACGAGCCCGCCAGCCGTACGTCCAGCCGCTCGTGGCGCAGCAGCGGCCGGTACCGGTCGGGCACCCGGCGGCTGAGGATCGTCGCGACGCGGGCGTCGTCCGAGTACTCCTGGCCGGGCGAGTAGGTGATCAGCTCGGACGCGTCGTCCTCGATGGTGACCGGCGCGCCGACCAGCCCGGCGATGCTGTCGGCCAGGGCGGCGAGGCCGTCCGGGGAGTCGTCGTACATGGCTCCTCCGCTCATGAGCGCGCCGCCGGTTCCGGGATCCCGGGTCAGCTACCCGGGCCGGACCGCGTCGATGCGCTGAGGCGGAGGTTATCCATCCGCGGTCACGCGCCGCCAGGGGTGTCTTGCCCCTTGATCTACCCGTTGTTCTGGAGCTGCGGGCGCCGCCGCCCGTACCCGGTGGCCTGCTCGAAGGCGTGGCCGACCTGCAGAACGGCGAAATCCGCCCGGTGCGGGCCGACGATCTGCACCCCCACCGGCAGCCCGCCGGGGGTGAACCCGGCCGGGACGGACAGGGCGGGGCTGCCCGTCGCCGTGACCAGGTACGCCGAACGCATCCACTCCAGGTAGTCCCGCATCGCCACCCCCGCCACCTCCGCCGGGTACTCGACGCCGATGTCGAACGGCGGCACCTGGCTGACCGGGAGCAGCAGCACGTCGTACCGCTCGAAGAAGGCGCGGACGCGGTGGAAGAGCGCGGTGTGCAGCACCTCCGCGCGGGCCACCTCGGGCCCGGTGAGGCGGCGCCCCACCTCCGCGTTCTCCCGGATCGTCCGCTTCAGCTCCTCCGGGTGACGGTCCATGAGCGGGCCGAACGCCACCTCGAACAGCGCGGCCCGCTGCGTACGGAACACCTCCTCGCCCTCCGACAGGTCCGGGCACGCCCGCTCCACCGCGCACCCCAGGCCCTCGAAGACCCCCGCCGAGGCCTCCACGACCGCCGCCACCTCGGGTTCCACCGGCACCAGCCCGCCCAGATCCGGCGACCAGGCCACCCGCAGCCCGGCCAGATCCCGGTCCAGCGGCCGGGCGAACGCGGCGCCGGGCTCCTCCAGCGCGATCGGCGACCGGGCGTCCGGGCCCGCCATCGCGGACAGCAGGAGGGCGGTGTCCGCGACCATACGGGCCATCGGGCCCTTGACCGAGAGCGTGGTCCACGCGTTCGACGCGGGCCAGGTCGGTACGCGGCCGGGCGACGGGCGCAGCCCGACCACGTTGTTGAACGAGGCCGGGTTGCGCAGCGATCCGCCGGTGTCGCTGCCGTCCGCGATCGGGATCATGCCGCTGGCCAGCGCGGCGGCCGCGCCCCCGCTGCTGCCGCCCGCGCTGCGGTCGGGGTCGTACGGGTTGTGGGTGGCGCCGAAGATCGGGTTGAACGTGTGCGAACCGGCGGCGAACTCGGGCACGTTGGTCTTGCCGAGGGTGATCGCCCCGGCGTTCCGGATCCGTTCGATGATCAGGTCGTCCTGGTCCGGTATGCCGTCGGCCAGCGGCGAACCGTGGCTGGTGCGGATGCCCGCCGTGTTGTGGGTGTCCTTGTGCGCGATGGGCAGCCCGTGCAGCACCCCATCCGCCCCTTCGGCCACGATCCGCTCGTCGGCCGCCGAGGCGGCGGCGAGGGCGCGGTCGGCGACGAGGGTGACGATCGCGTTGACGCCGGGGTTGACCCGCTCGATCCGGTCCAGATGCGCCCGGACCACCTCGCGCGCCGACAGCTCACGGCGCCGCAGCAGGCCGCTCAGCTCGCGCGCGGTCTTGTAGCACAGCTCGTCGTCGTGATCCGTCACGGTTGCCCACTCACTCTCGTAGCTCGTCGGATTGTCCCTGGAGGCCTGCGGCGGCGTTGTTCCCCACCCCGCCCCTTCCCGAACCAAGGGCTCCGCCCCTGGACCCCGCCCCGAGCCGCCGGGGCACGGCCCGGCAGCGCGAAAAGCACACGCCGCAACGGCAGGCCCGGGGCCGCCAGCCCCGAGGCGGGGTGCGGCACCCCGCGAGGGGATGCGTCGAGGCACCCCTGCGGCACTGGCCGCCGCACCGCCCACACCGAGTCCCGAGGCGAAGCCCCGGGTTCGGCAAGGGGCGAGGCAGGGAACACCACACGCCCCCGACCACCACCAGAAGCCCACCGACCACGCCACGCTGCCCGCACCTCGGCGAGGTCCGGGGCAGGGCCCCGGTTTCGGGAAGGGGCGGGGTGGGGGACACAACACGCCCCCCGGCCGCCACCAGAGGCCCGCCGACCGCTCGGGCGGCGAACCGGCGCGGCGCTGCCCGCACCTCGGCGGAGCCCCCGGGGTGGGCGCGCGGGTGGTCATCCGCGAGGCGACTCGTCGGAGCGGCGCGCCGCGGCGGCCACGGCACCGTCAGGGCCGGGTCCCGGGGCGGAGGCCCGGTGGGGGGCCGGGGCGGAGTCCCCGGTTCGGGAAGGGGCGGGGTGGGGGAAGAGCAACTGGACCAGCACCGCCACCGTCAGGTTCACCGCCAGCCCCACCAACCCGGCATTCACATGCCGCACATCCACCTCCGCCAACGTCAGCCACACCACCACCCCCTCCCCCGCCGCCAGCCCGGCCAACGCGGCCCGGGCCGTGAGCAGGCGCCGCGCGCCGAGCACGGCGAGCAGACCGGGGACCAGCTGGATGAAGCCGCTCACGGTGAGCAGCTGCAGATCGGCCAGCAGCCCGGGCCGCAGGATGCCGAGGGTGAGGGCCAGCCCGATGGCCAGGACGACGACGCTGTGATTGACCCGCATCCGGGCCGACTCCCGCCCCGGGGGCAGCAGGTTCTGGGCGACCAGGGTGGAGATGCCGATGCACATCGCCCCGGCCGGAACCATCGCCGAGGCCGCCGCGGCGACCACGACGAGCCCGGTGGCCCAGTCCGGCAGCGCGCCCTGCGCCAGGGTGAGCAGCACCCCGTCGCCGTCGCCATCGACCTTCGCGACGACCCCCGTCAGCCCGATCATGATCGGGATCATCAGCGCGACCTGGTACAGCGGCATGAAGACGTTGTTCGTACGGATCGCCCGCGGCCCGGCCGCCGCCATCAGCGGCGGCCAGTGGTGCGGCGTCGCCATCAGCCCGCCCGCGATCGCCGAGACCAGCACGCTCGTCGTCCACCACACCTGGTCCTGCGCCCCGCCGTGCACGGTCAGCAGCTGCGGCTGCGCCTCGTGCACCCGCCGGAACACCTCGCCCACCCCACCGCCGCCGACATAGTGCAGCGGGACGACGACGGCGAGCACCGCGATGACGCCGACCGTCAGGACGTCCTTGAAGTAGGCGCTGTTCTTCAGCCCGCGGATGCCGGACCACAGCACGAAGGCCGCCGTCAGCACCGAGGCCAGCACCATGCTCAGCCGCCCCGACGCCGTGCTGCCCGTCACCAGCCCGACGACCATGCCGAGCCCGGTGAGCTGGAGCTGGATGTAGGGGAGCAGGAAGACCAGCCCGATGACGGCGACGACCTTGCCGAACAGCGGGCTGCCGTAGCGGTCGGCGAAGTAGTCGGCCTGGGTGAGGTAGCCGCGGTCCTTGCCCAGCCGCCACAGCCTCGGCTGGACGAAGTAGAGCAGCAGGAAGGCGAGCGCCAGATAGACGACGGCGTACGTGGCGGCGTTGCCGCCGGTGTACGCGACCCCCGCGATCCCGAGGAAGCTGAAGGTGGTGAACACCTCGCCCGCCTGCAAGAACCACATGGCGGCGGTGCCGAAGTTACGCCGTCCGACGGCCCATTCGGCGAGGTCGGCGGAGCGCCCGGTCCGGCCGAGGAAGCCGCACAGGGCCAGGGCGCACATGCCCAGCAGCGATACGGCGAGGACGACGCTCACGGTGCCTCACCCGCCGCCACCCGCTCACGGTGCCGGAACAGCCCCCACTCGACGGCGACCAGCGCCGGGGTGAGCGAGAGCACCCAGCCGCCGACCCATACGTACAGCGAGGGCATCCCGAACCACAGCCGCTCGGCGTTGACGAACGGCAGCCACACCGACGCGAGCAGGGCCAGCGCCGGGACCACGGGCAGGAACAGGAGCAGATTGCGCCGCGACACGGTACCTCCAGGGCGCGAGGGGATTGCGCGGCATTCAACAGGCCCCGCCCCGCGCCCGGCTTCGTGCCGGGCGGCCAACATGCGACGGCCCCGTCTTGTCCGCGGGGACAAGACGGGGCCGTACACAGCCGTACCCGAAGCCCCGCCGCTACCGGCCCACGGCCACCGGAAGCCGCGCGGCCGACGTGCCGAGCCCGGTCGGCCCGAACAACTGCCGCGACCCCCCGGGCGGGCGCCGCAGCTCCTCCTCCCGGTACCGGGCCACCTCCCGGTGCCAGGTCATGATCCCGGTCATCCAGTCCTGGAGGTCGCGCACATACGCCTCCAAGGCCGCCCGGCCCCCCGCCGACAGCCCGAAGTCCTCGCACAGGACCGGGAACTCATGCGCCGCGACGTGCTGGAACTGCCGCATCCGCGAGTCCATCAGGTCATGGACGACGGCCACCCCGGTCGGGTAGTCGCAGTCGAAGAAGTTCTGCACGACCAGGACGCCGTTGTGGACCTCGCCCTCGAACTCGATCTCCTTCTGATACGAGAAGACGTCGTTCAGCAGGGTGGCGTAGTCCATGGCCGCGTTCTCCAGCGAACGGACCGGCCCGCTTTCGTAGACCTCGGGCGGGAGGCGCCGCCCGTAGGACAGTCGGCACAGGCTCATGGTGAGGTGGGAGCCGAAGGTGTGGCGGCGCATCTCGACGTAGTCGACCGGGTCGGGGATCCGGTTCTGCGCCTGGTTCGCCAGCTCCCACAGCCAGCTGTCCAGCATGTCGTCGACGGCCTGCCGGAACGCCCGGCGCTCGCCGTCCGCCATGGGCCCCGCGGTACGCGACCACAGGTCGGCGAGGGAGCGTTCGAGCCCGCTGACCGGGGCGGGGGCGGGGGCGGAAGCCGCGTCGAGCGGCATGAGGGCCTTGAGCCGGTCGTTGCACAGCTTCGCGCCGGTGAGGTCCCGCCTCCGGCCGAAGACCTGCGGATAGTAGTCGTCCGCGTACGTCCCCCAGGCGAGCCAGCCCGACGTCAGATCCAGCTCGTCGGGGGACGCCTCCGGGTGGATGCCCGCCGCGCACAGCGGAAGGTCGGCGGCGAGCAGCTTGCGCTCGTCCCAGACGTACGCGTCGAGGACGCCGGGCCGCTGCCCGAGGATGCCCATCCGGTGCGACCACTCGACCAGATTCCGGCGCGCCCGGTCCAGATGCGGGCTGAGCCGGGCGGTGAACGGCAGGTCGAAGTCCGGCAGCCGGGACGGCCCGACCCGCGCGAACGGCACATGGCTGAAACCGCGCGCCCTGGCCCGCTCCGCCCGGCCGGTGGTGAGCCGTATGTCGGCCGCCGACACGCCAAGGCCGCTGCCGCCCAGGCCGCTCACGGAGAACGGCGACCAGGCGGCGGGCTCGCTCCCGGCCGCCCCGCCGCCGTTCATGTAGCGGCTGGACCGCAGGTGCCACTCATGGCCGCCCGACTGCCAGTCCTGGAGCCCCCGGACGTACGCCATGACGTCCGCGCAGGCCGCCGCGGACAGGCCGTGCTCGGCGAAGAGCGGGGCCAGCTCGGTGAACGTGGTGTTCTCGAACTGCTGGAGCCGCGAGGTGAGCAGGTCGCCCACGGCGTCCGCCGCCTGCTGGGTGGTGCAGCCGAGGAACGTCTCCAGGACCAGCACACCGTTGCTCCGCTCGCCCTCCTCCTCGATCTCCCGCTGGTACGAGAACAGGTCGTTCCGCAGATGCACCGCGTCCGCGAACGCGTCCCGCAGCACCCGCAGCGGACGCGACTCCGCGATCGCCGCCGGGACCTCGGCCCCCACCGCGTGCTCCACGAGCCCCGCCGACCAGGGGGCGCCGCCGACCTTGCGGCGCATCTCGATGTACTCCACCGGATTGGGGGTCCGGCCCGCGTTGATGTTGGACAGCTCCCACAGCGACTCGTTGAGCAGGTTCTCCGTGGACTCCCGGAACCGGGCCCGCCAGTCCGGCGACATCGCGGGCACCGTCCGCACCCACAGATCCTTCAGGCCCGCCTCGACCGGATTGACCGGCTCCGGCATCCCGGCTGCCGGGTCCATCGGCTCCATCGGCATGAACAGCGGCAACCGGTCCAGATACGCCTTGCCGCCCGCGCGGTCCTGCGACCGTTTGAACCGCTCCAGGAAGTGGTCGTCGAAGAAGAACACCCACACATACCAGTCCGTGATCAGCGCCAGCTCCGGGCCGGAGCACTCGGGGTGGGTGTAGGCGCACAGCAGCGCGTAGTCGTGGGCGTCGAGGTCGTCCTGCTCCCAGATCCCGGATCCTTCGAGCATGCCCATCTCGCGGGCCCACCGGGTGGAGTGCTCCCGCGCCTCCTGGACGTGGGGATTCAGCCGGGCCGGGTACGGCATGTAGAAGTCGGGGAGTTGAAAAGGCTGTGTCACGGCCCGGCCCTACCCAGGGCCCTGGCGGCCTATCCGACAGCCCGATCAGTCACATGAGCGTGCGAACGTTTCCGGCCCCGCCGCGACGGTACGGGCGCGGGCGGGGCCGGACGACGCGGCTAGCTCGACGGTCTCGTCACCTGCGACGGTACGGACGCCCGTGGCTCGGACGCCCGTGGCGCGGTCGCGGCGGCGCCGGAGACTCCGGAGACTCCGGAGACGAGCGCCCGGGGGCTGGGCACGGCGGCCCCGGCCCCGGACCCGGATCCGGCTACGACCTTGGCAGCACCGCCCGCCGCCGACGCCGACCGGAACGCCCACTCCATCCGCGGCTCCATCGCGAACCGGAGCATCCGCCGCACGAGCGGCGAGCACAGCGCCGTCACCACCACCGCGGCGATGACCGTGACCGCGATCGCGCCCGCCGGGGTGTGCAGCCAGGCCGGTTCGTACCAGCCCGCGAAGTGGGAGCCCTTTATGAGCAGGCCGTGCAGCAGATACCCGTACAGCGTCCCGGCGCCGAGCGCGGTGAACCACATCGTCCGCCCGGGCACCCAGGCGAAGAAGCACGCGGTGAGCGCCATGGAGCAGCCGAAGAGGGCGAACGTCATGACCATGCCGCTCCACCACGGCGCCCCCAGCTCCTGGGCGCTGTCCCGGTGGTAGAACCACCCGGCGTTCATGCGCGGCACCGCCCAGTAGGCGAAGACCAGCGCGGCGGCCACCACGGGCAGGGCCAGCAGCCGCACCTCGCGCCGCCGCACCATCGAGAAGTGCTCCGGCCGCATGTGCAGCCCCGCCACGAAGAAGGGCAGGAACTGCAGCACCCGCTGGAGGTCGAGATCGTCGCCGATGTCGGGCGAGCACGAGGCGAGCGCGGCGATCGCGAGCGCGACCGGCACCGGATGGCGCACCATCCGCCACACCGGGGTGGTGACCCGCCAGACGAAGAGCGCGATCAGGAACCAGGTCAGATACCAGGGGTCGAGCAGGCTCACCGGGTACGAGAGGTCGCCGCCCGCCCAGCCCTTGAGCAGGCTGTAGACGGTCTCGAAGATGACGTACGGGACGACGACCCCGGTGAGCAGGCGCTTCAGCCGATCCGGCCGGAGGTCGAAGTTCCGCGAGAAGTAGCCGGAGATGAGGATGAACGCCGGCATGTGGAACGCGTACACGAACATGTAGAGGGCGGACGCCGCCCTGCTGCCGTTCCGCAGGGGTTCCCAGGAGTGCCCCATCGCGACCAGCACGATGGCCAGGTACTTGGCGTTGTCGAAGAACGCGTCACGCTGCTTGGGGTTGGCGGGCGCGGGCGGAGAGGCAGGGGCGGGGGCGCGCTGTGCGCGGCGTAAGGACGAGAGGTTCATCACATACGCCGCCCCGTGGAACCGACAGCGGCGATCCCGCCTCTTTGTGGGGTTGAGGAGAGGGCTGCGGAATGGAACATTCCCCGCACGGTAGTAGCGGCCACGAGATCACGGGCGGAATGACTCAGCTCTTGCGCACGACGGTTCACGCCCCCGCCGCCACTGGCACACTGCCCCATCTCCTGGCGCCCCGCCGCCGGTAATCGCCCCCGTCGCCCCTTTGGCCCGGCTGTGCGCGCGCCCCCCGGCCGCCTCGCCCATGCTGGCCGTGAGGAGGGGGTGACCCGGCGACCCGAGCGTCGCGTCGCGTTGCGAAGGGCAGGGCCCGATGAGGCTTGTCGTCGATCTCAACCGCTGCCAGGGGTACGCGCAGTGCGCGTTCCTCGCCCCCGACGTCTTCACCCTCCACGGTGAAGAGGCGCTGCTCTACACCCCGCACGCGGACGAGGCCCAGCGGGAGAACGTGGCGCGCGCGGCCGCCGCCTGCCCGGTCCAGGCCATCCTGGTCGACGACGAGGACCTCTCCGTCGATGATGCGGACCTCTCCGGTGTCCGCTGACGGCTCGCCGCACACGCTGCGGCGCGACGGGCGCATCGTGATCGTGGGCGCCTCGCTGGCCGGGCTGCGGGCCGCCGAGACGCTGCGCGAGGAGGGGTTCGCCGGGTCGCTCACGATGATCGGCGACGAGCCCCATGAGCCGTACGACCGGCCACCGCTGTCCAAACAGGTGCTGCTGGGCAGGTCCCCCGCCGACCACACCGCGCTGCCCCGGCGCCGCGCGATCGACGCGACGTGGCGGCTCGGCGTCGCCGCCACCGGGCTGGACATGACGGCCCGGCGGGTGCGGCTGGCCGACGGCGACGAGGTCGGCTACGACCGGCTCATGATCACCACCGGGGTGCGCGCCCGCCCCTGGCCGCACCCCCTGGAAGCCGAGCTGGACGGCGTCTTCGTGCTCCGGAGCCGCGAGGACGCGGCCGCGCTGCACCGCCGTCTGTCGGCCGCACCGCGCCGGGTGCTGGTCATCGGCGCGGGCTTCACCGGCTCGGAGATCGCCTCCGCCTGCCGGGAGCGGGGGCTCGCGGTCACCGTCGCCGAACGCGGCCCGACCCCCCTGGTCGGCGCCCTCGGCGGGGTGCTCGGCCAGGTCGCCGCAGACCTGCACCGCGCCCACGGCGTGGACCTGCGCTGCGGCGTCATGGTCACCGGTCTTGAGGGCGACGCCGCCGGGCGGCTGCGGCGGGCCCATCTGTCCGACGGCACCGCCCTCGACGCCGACGTGGCGGTGGTCTCCCTCGGCATCACCCGCAACACCGAGTGGCTGGCCGGTTCCGGGCTCGGCGCCGGGCCGCGCGGCATCGCCTGCGACGCGGGCTGCCGCGCGTTCGACATACGCGGCATCGTCACCGACGACGTCTTCACGGCCGGGGATGTCGCCCGCTCCCCGCATCCGCTCTTCGGTTACCAGTTCCTGTCCCTGGAGCACTGGGGCAACGCGGTCGCGCAGGCCGAGATCGCCGCCCACAACATGATCAGCGCGAGCGCCGACCGCCGTCCGCATCTGTGGGTCCCGGCCTTCTGGTCCTCCCAGTTCGGGGTGAACATCAAGTCGGTCGGGGTGCCGTCGCTGGGCGAGGAGGTCCTGATCGCGCAGGGGTCGCTCGCCGAGCGCCGCTTCACGGCGGTCTACGGGTACCAGGGGCGCGTCATCGCCGCCGTCACCTTCGACCAGAGCAAGTGGCTGGCGTTCTACCAGCGGCTGATCGAGACCGCCGCGCCCTTCCCGCCGCCGTTCACCACCGTCGACCGCCGCGCCGAAGGGCTGCGGCCGGTCCCGGCCGACTTCCCGGACCCCACGCTGCCCACCCACGGCCCGACCGTCACGCTCAGCGGCTACTCGCCCGCCGACCGGCGCATCACCTTCACCCCCGCGCGCCACTGAAGCCACTGATCCCCCGGCCCCGTCCCTGATCCCCGTCCCGGAAGGACTCCGCCATGGCCCACGGCCCCCTCCTGCGGAAGATCACCGACTACGCGAACCGCGCCGACCCGTACCCGATCTACGCGGAACTGCGGAAGACCCCCGTGGTGCACGAGGAGGACGGCCCGTACATCGTCAGCACGTACTGGGAGATCCACGCCCTGCTGCACGACCCGCGCATCAGCTCCGACGCGCGCAACCTCGACCCCGGCCTCGCGGGCGAGCCGGACCGCGCCGAGGCCGAGGCCGAGGAGGACGACCCCGCCCTACCCCCCGCCTTCCTCAAGCTCGACCCGCCCGAACACGACCGGCTGCGCCGCCTCGCCATGACACCCTTCGGCCCGCCGCACACCCCGCGCCGCATCCACGCCATGCGCGGCGAGCTGTCCCGCATCGTCGGCGAACTGATCGACGGCTTCCGGGACCGGGACCACATCGACCTCGTCGACGACTTCTCGTACCCCTTCCCGGTCACCGTCATCTGCCGCCTGCTGGGCGTGCCGCGCGAGGACGAACCCCGCTTCCACACCTGGGCTGACACCCTCGCCGCGAGCCTCGACCCGGACCCCGAGCAGGACGCCGCCGAACGCCGCCGCGTCACCCACCAGGCGCGCGCCGAACTCGGCCGCTACCTCTCCGAACTCATCGAGGAACGCCGCCGCTCCCCCGGCGACGACATGCTCTCCGCCCTGGTCGCCGGGCACGGCCCGGACGGCCGGATGACCCATACGGAACTGCTGAGCACCGCCGCGCTGCTGCTGGTCGCGGGCCACGAGACCACCGTCAACCTGATCACCAACGGCATGCTCGCCCTGCTCCGCAACCCCGACGTCCTGGCCCGGCTGCGCGCCAAGCCCCATCTGGCCGTCCCCCTGGTCGAGGAGCTGCTGCGCTACGACCCGCCCGTCCAGCTGCTCCCCCAGCGCACCCCGCTCTCGGACATCGACATCGCCGGGGTGACGATCCCCAAGGGCGCCCCCGTCTGGCTGGTCCTGGCCTCCGGCAACCGCGACCCGCAGCGCTTCCTCGACCCCGACCGCTTCGACCCCCAGCGCCGCGACAACCAGCACCTCGGCTTCGGCAGCGGCATCCACAGCTGCTTCGGCGCCCCGCTGGCCCGCCTGGAGGCCCAGCTGGCCCTGACCGCGCTGGCCCAGCGCCTGGAGAACCCCCGCCTCCTGGAGGACCCCCCGCCCTACCGCCGCAACGCCGTCCTAAGAGGCCCCCGCCACCTCCCCATCACCCTGGACGGCCTGCGCTAGCCAGCGCAGCGCCCCGGGCCAGCGCGCTCACCGGCGGGGTGTGCGGGGTCGAGGTTCGGCGCGGGGCGTGGTGGGTGCGCTGTTGTTCCCCAGCCCGCCCCTTCCCGAACCAGGGGCTCCGCCCCTGGACCCCGGGCGAGGTCCGGCCCGGGCCGTACGAGACGGGGCCATCGGCCACCGTGCCGCCACGGCCCGCCTGGCTGGGCGGGGTGCTACGGGGCCGGGCGCTGCGGCGTGCGGCACGAGGTGTCCTCGGCGGTCGCCCACCGAGCGGGCGCGGCGGTCAAGCGAGCCGTGGCGGCGCGGGCGGGGCCTCGTCCGGGGCCCGGAGCAGAGCCCCGGTTCCGGGAACGGGCGGGCCAGCGAAACAACCACCCCGCCCCGCCCCCGCAACACCCGCCCACGCGACCACCCCCCACACACGGCGCAGACCAGACCACGCCCGGGGCCCGGAACAGAACCCCGGTTCCGGAAACGGGCGGGCCAGCGAAACAACCACCCCGCCCCGCCCCCGCAACACCCGCCCACGCGACCACCCCCCACACACGGCGCAGACCAGACCACGCCCG
>NZ_JBHWJI010000002.1:0-34971 GCF_042731515.1 Streptomyces sp. NPDC059850 | reverse complement strand
CGGGGCCCGGGGCAGCGCCCCGGTTTCGGGAAGGGGCGGGCCAGGGGAACAACCACCCGCCGCAGCCGACAGCGCACCCAACAGCCCGGTCACCGGCACACAGCCGGACCCGCCGACTCCGCCTTGGCGGCAATCTTGCGAGCCATCCCCCCGAACACCAGCGCGTGGAACGGCGAGACGCCCCACCAGTAGACGTGCCCCGCCAGCCCATGCGGATGGAAGACGGCCCGCTGGCGGAAGACCGTCCGACCGGCCGCGTCAAGATCCACCCGCATCTCCAGCCACGCCAGCCCCGGCAACCGCATCTCGGCCCGCAGCCGCAGCAGACGCGGCGGCAGGACCTCCTCGACCCGCCAGAAGTCGAGGCTGTCCCCCACCCGCAGCCGGGCCGCGTCGCGGCGCCCGCGCCGCAGGCCGACGCCGCCCATCAGGGTGTCGATCCAGCCGCGCAGCGCCCAGGCCAGCGGAAGCGCGTACCAGCCGTTCTCGCCGCCGATGCCCTCCACGACCCGCCAGACGTCCTGCGGGGAGGCGTTCACGGCGCGGCGGCGGTGGTCGGTGTAGAGGGTGCCGCCCGCCCAGTCGGGGTCGGTGGGCAGCGGATCGCTGGGCGCGCCAGGGGTGGCGGCGGAAGACCAGCGGGTGGCCACATCCGCCTCGCGGATCCGCCGCAACGCCAGCTCCAGGGCCCGGTCCACGCCGATCGGACCGCCCGGCGGATCGGGCACGTACCGCCCGATGTCCCGCTCGGCGCAGACCACCTCGTGCCGCAGGGACTCCACGAGGGGCCGCGCGAGGGCGCCCGGCACGGGGGTGATCAGGCCGACCCAGAGGCTGGAGAGCCTCGGGCTGAGCACCGGCACCGGCAGGATGCCGCGCCGGGGCAGCCCGGCGACGGCCGCGTACCGTCGCATCATGTCCCGGTAGGTGAGGACGTCGGGGCCGCCGATGTCGAAGGCCCGGCTCACCTCGTACGGCAGGGCGGCGCAGCCGACCAGCAGCCGGAGCACATCGCGGACGGCGATCGGCTGGGTGCGGGTGCGGACCCAGCGCGGGGTGACCATGAGCGGTAGCCGTTCGGTCAGATAGCGCAGCATTTCGAACGACGCCGAACCCGACCCGATGATCACCCCGGCCCGTAGCACCGCGGTCGGCGCCCCGGAGTCCAGCAGTACCCGGCCCACCTCGGCGCGGGAGCGCAGATGGGGTGAGAGGTCGCGGTCCGGGACCCCGGCCGGGGTCAGCCCGCCGAGGTAGATGATCCGCCGGACCCCGGCGGCCCGCGCCCGCTCGCCGAAGAGGCGGGCGGCGCGCCGGTCGGTCTCCTCGAAGCCGGGCCCGCCGCCCAGCGCGTGCACCAGGTAGTACGCGACGTCCACGCCCTCCAGGGCCGCCCCGATGGACTCCTCGTCGGTCACGTCGCCGCGTACGATCTCGACCCGCCCCGCCCAGGGGTGATCGCGCAGCTTCGCGGGGGAACGGACCACACAGCGCACCGCGTGCCCCGCGCTCAGCAGCTCGGGCACGAGCCTGCCGCCGATGTACCCGGTGGCCCCGGTGACCAGACAGCGCATGCGGCCATGCTTGAACGCAAAGGAACCCACCGCAAGCGGGCAGCACAAAACCTGCGAGGTGGGCTCCCTTCGCCGGCATTGTCCGGATCAGGTGGTGGAGGTCGCCTTCCGGTCTCCCCGACCTTCCGGCCTCTCAGCCCGGCCATCAACGAGACGCTCCGGAGAACCAAAGTCCTCTGTCCTGAACGCCTCTCCGGTCGAGCTCCCTCGCTCGCCCCGCAGGCTGTTATTCAGGTTACTCCTGACCCCCTTGGGCGACTAGTCCCCTCCTAAGAAATTTTCACCCTTTTGTCCATCCGCTCCCGAGCCCCTTCCCCGGCCCCCGGCCTGGCACTCCCGCGCCTTGGCTGCGCCGGAAGCCGCTTGCCCGGTAGGCTTTCCGCGTGATCTTCAAGCGCATCGGAAACGGTCGGCCCTATCCCGACCACGGCCGGGAAAGCACCCGCCAGTGGGCGGATGTCGCCCCACGCCCGGTACGTCTTGACCAACTGGTCACGACGAAGCAGCAGCTCGACCTGGAGACGCTGCTCGCGGAGGACTCGACGTTCTACGGCGACCTCTTCGCCCACGTCGTGAAGTGGGACGGCGACCTCTACCTGGAGGACGGGCTGCACCGCGCGGTGCGCGCCGCGCTCCAGCAGCGCCAGGTGCTGCACGCGCGCGTGCTGGAACTCGACTGACGCCGTCCGCAGGCGTCCGCCGCCGGGCCCTCGCGTTGGCCCTTTCGGGTTGGACTGCACACGAACCATTGATCATTTAGTAGGCATCGTCACCAGGTCGCACTACGCTGCGCTTATGAGCATGCTGACCCCTCCCGGCATGGGCGGTAAGTACCGCATCACGGGCGACCGCTACCCGCGTATGCGCAGGCCCCGGAGCCGCCGACGCCTGGTCTTCGCGGCCCTCGGCTCGGTCGTGGCGCTCGGCCTGGTCGGCTGGGGGACGCTTCAGCTCATCGACGTCTTCTCCGGTGGCGGCGGCAAGGGCGGCGACACGGTGCGCGCGGCGCGCGGCAGTACGGACTGCAAGCGCGAGCCCGCGTCGTCGTCCCGTACGGCGGCGGCCAAGAAGCTGCCGAAGCCGTCCGACATCACCGTCAACGTCTACAACGCGACCAAGCGCTCGGGGCTCGCGAAGGACACCGCCAAGGCGCTGGAGAAGCGCGGCTTCAAGATCGGCGACGTGGGGAACGCCCCGAAGGCGTACGACAACAAGGTCAAGGCCTCGGGGATACTCCTGGGCGCACCGGCCTCCGCCGAAGGGGCCTCCCGGGTGCTCGGCACCCAGCTCGCCGGGGCCCAGACCAAGAACGACGCCCGCCGCGGCAAGGACGTCGATCTGATCATCGGCTCGGGGTTCAAGGACCTGGCCAAGCAGAAAGACGCCGACAAGGCGCTCACCGCGCTGACCAAGCCCTCGCCCAAGCCGTCCGGCTCGCCCTGCTGAGCCGGACCGTACGCTGCGCCGGACCGTACGAAGGGCTAGCCCGCGGTCCCGTACATCCGGTCGCCCGCGTCGCCGAGCCCCGGGACGATGTACCCGTGCTCGTTCAGCCGCTCGTCGACGGAAGCGGTGACCACCGTCACGGGCGTGCCCGCCAGCTCGCGCTCCATCACCTCGACGCCCTCGGGCGCCGTCAGCAGGCAGAGCGCGGTCACATCGTCGGCGCCCCGCTTTATCAGCTCGCGGATGGCCGCGACGAGCGTCCCGCCGGTCGCCAGCATCGGGTCCAGCACGTACACCTGACGGCCGGAAAGGTCTTCGGGCATCCGCGTGGCGTACGTGGACGCCTGCAGCGTCTCCTCGTCGCGGATCATGCCGAGGAAGCCCACCTCGGCCGTCGGCAGCAGCCGCACCATGCCGTCGAGCATCCCGAGCCCCGCCCGCAGGATCGGCACCACCATGGGGCGCGGGTGCGAGAGCCGCACGCCGGTCGTCGGCGTCACCGGGGTCTCGATGTCGACCTGCTCGGTCCGCACATCGCGGGTGGCCTCGTACGCGAGCAGGGTCACCAGCTCGTCGGCGAGCCGCCGGAAGGTGGGGGAGTCGGTGCGCTTGTCGCGCAGCGTGGTGAGTTTGTGCGCCACCAGCGGGTGGTCGACGACGTGGATCCGCATGGCATCGACACTAACCGAGCCCACCGCCCGCGGCTCCCGCCGGTAACCCCCGGCGGCACCCGGCGGCACCCGGCGCGCGCCGACAGTCTGCCGCTGTACTGGCATCAAAGCGCTGTTTCGGGGGAAAGTGGGCAGGAGCGCCCGGGCCCAACGTCCGGGCGGACACCTCGGCCCGAGGGGTGAGGCCATGGCCGACACCGACATGCCCACCGGCAGGACGATGGGCGCCGTGTCCGCACGCGAGAGCGCAGCGGACCGCCGCCGCCGTCGCGAAAGCTTCCTGCGCGCGCTGAACGAGGCCCGGCAGGTGCGCGACCGCGTCCGACCGCGACTGACCCGCGCCGCCCGGATGCGCGAGGCGATACTGCTGCGTACGTTCCGCTGAGGAACGCGATCCCGAACCCGAACCCGGCGCACCGCCGAGGGAGCGATCAGGTCGGTCCGTTTCGTTTCACGTGAGCCACATCTCTTTGGACTGGTGCACGACGCAGCGCGGAAGACCTCTCGCGAAGCGACGGTTTCTGCCACGATTCCGATTGGGGCGGGACAGTGTCCCGCCCGCCCCGGCACGCCTATGACCAGTGGGAGAGTCACGGTGTACTTCGCCGCATTGCTCGCGCGCACCGCAGAAGGGTGGGAAGCGAGCGACACAGAGCTCGATGACGTGGAGACTCTGACCGATTTGATCGATCTGGCTCGTGGGGCCGCCAAGGACGACGACACGGTTCTGGCCTTCATCGAGCACGAAGACGCGTGGTTCGGCGTCGTCCGCGTGGACGGCGAGGAGGACCCGCACATCTACGTATCGGACGCGGCCGCGGCCGCCCGCACCTCGTACGGCTCGATGCTCACCGACGAGCTGCTCGGCCGGGATCCCGAGGACGACCTGGACAGCCTCGTCGACCTGGACGGCACCGAGGACGGCGAGCCCGACGAGGACGACGAAGCCGACCCCGACGCCCCGGTCCCGGTGGGCCCGCTCGGCGACGGCGACATCCTGACCGACCTGGGCATGGAGGAGAAGGAACTGAAGTCCCTCGACGGGGACGCGCTCGAATCGATCGCGGACATGCTGGGCTGCGGCATGGAGGGCCTGGAGGCGGTTCGCTGACCGCCGCCACACTGGTGTCATGACCGATCCGCTGACCGGCCTCTTCCCCGGACCCGACCCCGACCCCCTGCGTGAACCCTGGCGCGCCCCGATGCGCCTCGCGCTGGAGGAGGCCGTACGGGCACCCGAGACGGGAGACGTCCCGGTCGGCGCCGTCGTGCTCGGCCCGGACGGCACGGTGCTGGGCCGCGGCCGCAACGAACGCGAGGCCCACGGCGACCCCACGGCCCACGCCGAGGTCCTCGCCCTGCGCGCCGCGGCCCGCCGCCTCGGCGGCTGGCGGCTGACCGGGTGCACCCTGGTGGTGACCCTGGAGCCGTGCGCCATGTGCGCGGGCGCCATCGTGCTGTCCCGGCTCGACCGCGTGGTCTACGGCGCGGTCGACGAGAAGGCGGGCGCCGTCGGCTCCCTCTGGGACATCGTCCGCGACCGCCGCCTCAACCACCGCCCCGAGGTCATCCACGACGTCCTCCCAGAAGAGTGCGCGGCCCCCCTCACCGCCTTCTTCCGCACCCCCCGGCCAACCCCCTGATCCACCCCCACCCGGAACCGATTTCGGATCTCGGCCCTTCGTCCGCTAGGCTCTGCCTCGGTAGCGTGTCCGAGCGGCCGAAGGAGCGCGCCTCGAAAGCGCGTGAGGGGGCAACTCCTCCGTGGGTTCAAATCCCACCGCTACCGCTCGAATCACCCCCCTGCCCTGCGGAAACGCAGGGCAGGGGGGTGTTCTGCGTGTGGACGCGTCCACCAAATGTGTGGACGCATCCCGGCACGTGAGCCCACACAACCCAGCTGACCTGCCCAAACGTCCGTCGATGACGGGGCCTGCTGTGGGATCCGGCCCCGCGGGTCCCACAGCAGGTGTCTCCACCGAAAAACCTGGCCGCAAGCGGGGTCCACGCTTTGAGGGTCCCGAAGTCTGCCAGGAAGTCAGTCCAGATTGTTGCGATTGGCTCTGCCCTCAGCGTCAGGGCGTCAGATGAGATGGCCATGTTGTCGCGTCCTCTGCGCGGTCTACCCGGGTTCAAGCACACGCTGAAGGGATCCCCATGTCAGAACTGATCGGCTTCGTCGCCGCGTCCCTGGTCGTCATCGTCGTGCCCGGCCCTGATCTGACGCTGCTGCTGGCCAACACGGCCCGATCGGGGCGGCGTGCAGGCATCGCGACCGCGGCGGGGATCATGCTGGGGCACGCCGTGCTGGCCGCGGCCGCGGTGGCAGGTCTGACGGCTCTGTTGACCGCCTCGGAACTCGGCTACGCAGCCTTGCGTATTGCCGGTGCCCTCTACCTCGTCTACTTGGGCGTCCAGTCCCTGGCCGACTTCGTCCGCCTACGCCGAAGCGGTGCCGGGGACGCTCCGGCACACCGTCACACCCAGCTCATCCAACCTGCTACGGGACGCATCGTGCGCGTCTCCCTCCGGCAGGGCCTGCTCAGCAACTTGCTGAACCCCAAAGTGGCAGCTTTTTACCTGTCCCTCTTTCCCCAGTTCTCCCTGCCGGGCCTGACGACCACGGCCGCGCACACCGTGCTCGCCGGGCTCTTCTGGCTCCTGTCCCTGCTCTGGTTCGTGCTGGTGCTTCTGATCCTTTCCCGCGTCGAGGTTCTGCTGCGCCGCCCCGGCTTCCGGCAGGGCCTCGCCGGAGTGTCCGGTGTGAGCCTGGTCGGACTAGGGGGCGCTCTGGCTATGCGTGGCTGACTCCCTCGAGGGACGAGACGGGCAGTTGCATCAGGCGAACGCCGCGTCGGCTCCGGCTTGCGCCATCCAGATGTCGGTGGCCCAAGCCGTGCAAGCGAAGCCACGCTCGGCGAGCCGACGAGCGGCGGAGGGGTCACCGCCGTAGGCACCGGCCATCAGACCGTTCCTGTCGGCGGCGGCAGATATTCGCCCGAGGGCCGAGTCGTCCGAGTGGTCGTCAAGGAGGTTTTGCACGGAGGTGCCCAATGACAGGGACAGGTCGTAGGGGCCAACGAACAGCATGCCGACCCCGGGAACCGCTGCGATGTCCTCGACGTTCTCAAGGGCTGCCGCGGATTCGATCATGACGGCGCAGACCGTGTCCTGGTTGGCTTGCGCCACGTCTTTCGCGGGGGCGCTCCACGAGGGTTGGATCTGTCCGTAGCTGCGGCGTCCCAGGGGCGGGTAGAAGGCCGCGTCAACGGCCGCGCGGGCGCTTTCGGCCGAGTCGACCTGGGGAACGATGACGGCGATTGCGCCGATGTCGAGGGCGAAGCCGATGCCGGTGAACTCGGCGGAGGGCACTCTCACGACCAGGTCGGCCGACGTCTGCGGGTGCCGTCCGCGCGCGATTTCCAGCAGCTCGGGGTGTCCGTAGCGGCCGTGCTGCATGTCGATGCAGACCCAGTCGAACCGGTGCGAGGCGAGTCGGGCCACAGTTCCGCTGCTGGCGTCCGTACACCAGGCTCCCCTGCTCGGCGATGTGAAGCCAATGGCTCTTATGCCTTCTCGCCCTGAACGCTGATTGTTCGGCGCGGTGTTGTACGTCATGGAGCGGTCATTCCCGTGGGATTGCTTCGTGGTGTTGCCGAGGACTCTTCCACCGCAGCGCGGTGTGGCCGCGGGGTCAGGCGAAGTGGACGATCGCGTTGCCGAGACCGTCGATCCGTGCCTCGAATCGATCGCCGGGGTGCGCTTCGACCATGGGGCCGAGAGCACCGCTGAGGACGACGTCCCCGGCCCGCAGGGGCGTTCCGAGCTGTCGCAACTTGCGCGCCAGCCATGTAACGGCGTTCAGCGGATGGCCGAGGGAGTCCTCGCCGCGTCCGCTGCTCACGGGAACCCCGTTACGGTAGAGCGTCATGGAGCAGTTCGCCAGGTCGGTACCGAGGAGGGCACGAGGTGCTGAGCCAGGGACATACAGGCCGGCGGCGGCGTTGTCGGAAACGGTGTCGCTGATGCGGATGTCCCAGTCGCGGAGGCGGCAGTCCACGACCTCCAGCGCGGCAGTCACGAAGGCGGTGGCCTGGATGACGTCCGGGACGTTGATGGTTTCCTGGTCGAGGTCGCGGCCGAGGACGAACATGATTTCCGCCTCGATCCGGGGGTGGATCAGCCTGTCGAACGGGATGGTGCTGCCGTGCCCATACTCCATGTCGGCGTACAGCGTGCCGAAGTCCGGCTCGAGAACGCCGAACTGGTCCTGGACGCTCTTCGCGGTCAGGCCGATCTTGCGCCCTGACACGGCGCGGCCAGCGGAAATATGCCGCTGAACGTTGACCTGCTGGATCGCGTAGGCCGCTTCGATGTCCTGGGCCGGAATGAGGTCGCGAATCGGCGTGCAGGGCTGCCTGGACCGTTCGGCCTCCCAGAGTCGTTCGGCGGCCTTGTCGATCGCGGGTGTTGAGCTGGTCACGAGAGGTTCCTTCGCGAGGGTCACGGGCGTGGTGTGGAGTCGGCCGGAGGAGTGGAGGGAGGTCAGGGAGCGGGGGTCTCGCGGAGTTGCACGACCATTTCGGCCTCGACCGCGATGTTGAGGACGAGCTGGTCCGCCGAGATGGCGCTGCGGGCATGCTGTCCCTGTTCGCCGAACACGGCGCCCATCAGGTCGGAGATCCCGTTCATGACCGCGGCCTGTTGGTGAAAGCCCGGGGCGCTGCTCACCCAGCCGAGGATCTTGACGATGCGGTGTACCCGGTCCAGCGATCCGATCTCGGCGCGCAGGGTCGACAGGAGATTGAGGCCGGTGAGACGTGCCGCCTGGTAGCCCTCTTCCTCGGTGAGATGCTCGCCGACTCGGCCGGTGTACCGCACAGTGCCGTCGGTGATGGGTCCGTGTCCGGAGAGGAACACCAGGTTTCCTGCGGTGACGGCTCCCACGTAGTTGCCCGCCGGTTCGGTGGGCGAAGGGAGGGTGAGGTTCAGTTCGGCCAGGCGTGCTTCTGCTGACGTCATGCTGCCGTGTCCTTCAATGGTCGATTCCGGTCGTGGTGTCGATGCGCGCGCTGTCACAGGGCGGCCGTGCCACGCAGACAGGTGGTCGTCGCGCCGCCGACCCAGACGGTTCCGTCGGAGTCGGCGGTGATGGTGATCTCTCCGGCCCGGCCGAGCCGAGCGCCTTGGGAGACCGCGTAGCGGGCGGGCGCCGCGCCCGTGCTGGTGAGCCACTGCCCGACCGAAGCGTTCATGCTGCCGCAGACCGGATCTTCGGTGACCCCGGCACCGGGGGCGAAGGTGCGCAGCTCGAACGCATGCTCCGAGCCCGGCGGATACGCGCCAACAGCCCCCACCATGGCCGTGGGGATCCGCGACAGGTCGGGTTCCAGGCCCAGCACTTCCTCAGCCGTGGCGAGCTGTACGACGGCCCAGCCGGGACCGTTGTCGACCCACTGGTGGGCCAGGACTTGGTCGCGGTCGATACCGAACGCCGCTACGACCTGATCCAGGTACTCCTGCTCCAGGTCACCGGAGCGCTGGGTAGGCGGGGCCGCGAAGGACAAGATGCCCTCGCTGCGGCGCACCTTTACCAGTCCGACCGCGCACTGTTGCACAATGCGGTCTTCATCGCGGGGCGTTCCACCGTGCTCGAGCCAGGCGTGGGCAGAGCCGAGCGTGGGATGACCGGCGAACGGCAACTCGCCACCGGGAGTGAAGATCCGCACTTGGTAGTCCGCTTCCGGGACCGAGGGCGGCAGCAGGAACGTCGTCTCGGACAGGTTCGTCCAGCGGGCGACGCGCTGCATCGCCTTGTCGTCCAGCTCAGTTCCGTCGAGCACGACGGCCACCGGGTTCCCGAGATACGGGGTCGAGGAGAACACGTCGACCTGTGCAAAAGGACGTGCGCGCGGCATGGTCATGAGAGGCCTTTCAACAGCAGCCGAAGCAACAGCCGCCTAGGCACACGCGTCAGCGGCAACATGCCCATCCCAGCGGATACCCCCGACACCTGAACATGTCCAATTGCTAAAAATTGGACTGATCTGCCGAATTTGAGTCGCTGCTGGGACGGGGTGACATCGAGAACGCGGCCGTCAAGGCGCAAGGTGGAACCTCCCCGGCGCCTGAACGCATCCAATTACTAGAAATTGGCCTGATCTGCCGAAGCAGGGGTGTCGTAGATCCCGGCCAGAGTTCCGGCGAGCATCCCCATGACCAGGCCGTGCACTGCAACGCGGTCAGGTCGGCGGCGTCCCGTCCGAGCCGCTTCATCTCGTACAGCATGAAGATCACCCGGCAGCGCGGGGCATCCGCCTTGACCTCCCGGGCATGCCCGAGGCCGTGTGGACGCGTCCACACCAACCCCGGACGCAACCGGATTGAGCAGCATCCAGGAGGATCGAAGAGGGACACTTTGTCCCGATCTCCAGAAAAACCGCAGGTGAAACGGGTCACGTGGATGGGTTCAAATCCCACCGCTACCGCTCCTACACCCCTCTGACCTGCAGAAACGCAGGCAGAGGGGTGTTTTGCGTGTGGACGTGTCCACCACTTGTGTGGACACGTCCACACGCGCGGGCGCCGCACGCTCCCCAACTGGCCTACTGACGACCACCGATGACAGACCCCACTGTGGGATCCCAATCCCACCGCCCCCTCAGCTTCTGAGAGCGACGAAGCAGCCGAAATATCCGCGAAGCCAACATCGCGCCCTCAGGCAGGCAACCCGACCGACAGCACACAGACCGATGCCGACTAATGGTTCCGGCCAGTCGTCAACGCTGACGGGATGCATCCCGCAGGTGGCCTGCACGGCGACAATCGCCTGCCTGCAGAGGAGAGCGATTCTCGATGGCATGCCGAGTTGTTTCGGCACCCTGACGTGCCCACTTCGAGACGCCACCAGGTGTGAGTGGCTGGGGTGAAGTTCGAGCGGCCTGGCGAGGCCGCTGTGGCGTGTGTGCTCAACTCAGATTCCCCAGCTGGCCATGGCGTCAGGGGCAGGGGCAGCGTCAACTACCTCTCGACTGGACTGGTGGGCTTCTGTGCGGTCCTGCGTGCTTTCGAGCTGTCACAGGGTAGTAACTGTCCGTTCTCGGCCATTGTTCCCGCTGGGCCGAGATCAGACCTCGGGCGGACTTGGGGCACGGCAGCCTCGCACACGGCCCGGCCCTGAACTGGAAAGATCCTCGCGTCGCCCGTTATGCGAAGCAGCACGGCCGAGCCTGACACGTTCGAATAACGGGCAGAGTTGTGCGACACTCGGACGCTTTTGGTCGTCATTTGGCGTGATCATCGCCATACATCGCTGATGTGAGGATATGTTCATTCGGCGATCGCGAGCACGACAGCGCTGCACCTGGGGGGAAGGCGAACTGTGCTTCCTCCGTCATGCCTGCATGGCTCATGTCATGCACAGGACATTGGAGCGGGAGTATGAAGGGCACACCGTAAGGTCGTCGGTCTCCTCGCAGGAGCCATGGTGCTGGGATTCGCCGGTGCTGTCCCGGCCCAGGCCGAGGGCAGCCGCACCACCTTTTTCACCGCCTGGCACGCCGGCAACGAGTCCTCGCGCTGGAGTGACAACGACAGCGTCAGCACCTCGGTGACCCTCAGCGGCTGTTCCACCGACGGTGGCAGCGGGTTCAGATCGGCCACCCTCAAGCTGTGGAAGAACCGCGACTTACTTCCCGATGACGACAAGGGAAGTAAGTCCAACTCCTGCGGCAAGTCGGCCTGGGGCGACCAGTCCGCGGGCACGTACTACTTCGAACTGTTCGGCTTCACCAGCGGCGGTACCATGAGCGCCAGCAAGGTCGTCATCAAGTACTAGAACTGACGTCCTGTCAGGCGCGTCTTCGCTGGTGCCCCGGTACTCGAACCTGTACCGGGGCACCAGCCCGCTTCGCCCCGCTTCCTCTCTACCGCAGCCGCCTGAGGTGCCTCGGCGGCGGAATGTGCGACTCATGGCCTTGGAATTCCGCGACGTCGTCTTCCGGTACAACCGGAAGACGACTGTGCTCAACGGGTTAGATCTCCGCATTGACAGTCCGGCCACCGTGCTGCTGGGCCCGAACGGCGCGGGCAAGTCCACCCTGATGGCGTTAGCCGCCTCCCAGCTCAAGTCCGCGCACGGAACGGTCAACTGGAAGGACCGCAGCCCGGCGAGCCGTAAGGATCTGACGGCTTACCGCAAGGCGGTCGCCTGGCTACCGCAGCAGATCATTCCCGTCCCGGGACTGACCGTGCGCGAGAACGTCGCTTACGCCGGCTGGCTCAAGGGCATGAACCGCACCGATGCCTGGAACGCCTCCGCCGCTACCCTTGCCCGCGTGGGGCTGAGCAAGCTCGCCGACCGCCGCAGCCACCAGGTCTCCGGCGGCCAGTTGCGCCGCATGGGTATCGCCGGTGCCCTCACTCACCACAGCGAACTCATCCTTATGGACGAGCCCACCGCGGGCCTCGACCCCACCCAGCGCAAGGTCTTCCGCTCCGTGCTGGAGCAGCTCGCCGACGACGTCCAGATCATCGTCTCCACTCACCAGACCGAAGACCTCGCCGACCTCTACCAGCACGTGATCGTCCTGGACCAGGGCACCGTCCGCTTCCACGGCACCACCATCCAATTCCACGCCACCACCGACAACGGCCAGGGCCCCCGCGAACGCGCCGAAGCGGCCTACGCCCAACTCGTCGGCGAGGAGATCTGACCGTGCTGCTGCGCACCCTCCTTCGCCTCTCCTCGGGCACCCGCCTCCTGCCCTTCCTGGTCGGCTTCATCGTCCTCGCCCTCGGTGACAACCTCTCCGAGTGGGTCACCCCCCACTACTGGCTCTCCGTCACCGGCAACGCCAGCCTCGCCCTGACCTTCGTCGGCCCCGCGTGCGCCGCGGCCGGCGCCTGGGAGGGAAGCCGGATCAGACGCGCACGCCTCTCCGACCAGAGCACGGTCCGCTCACCCCTGACCGTGGCCGTCCCCCTCCTACTGCCCGTATGGACCATGGGGCTGATCGCCATGGCCGCAGCCCTCCTGGTTTCCGCGACGGCCGCGGATGTCGGCATCGGTATGCCGAATCTCGGCATCCTGGCCGTTGAGGCCGTGCTACTCGCGGCCAACACCCTGGTCGGATACCTCCTCGGGCGACTGTGGGCCCCCGTCATCGCCGTCCCGGCCACACTGATCACCAGCTTCGTCGCCAACGCCTACCCGGCCTCTTGGAGCATCCTGTGGATCCGCCACCTCGTCGGTGGAGGACTCAGCGACTGCTGCGCGATCGACCAGAGCCTGGATTCATCAGCGCTGCTCAGCGCGGGCGCCGTCGGCGTGGCTGTCTGCCTGGCCGCTGCGGTACTCATCCGTCACGGCAAGACGCTCCCTGCCCTCCTCGCAGCATCCGTACTCACCTGCGCGGGGCTCGCCGCTGGTTCGGCCTCCGCCCACGGCATGGGGGCCGATCCCGTGGTCTCCCGGCCGACCAGCGGGCTCGTATGCGACCACGGCCGGCCCCGGATCTGCCTGTGGCCCGAAATGGACGGCCAAGCCGCCATGATCCGCGCGCAAGGGCACAAGGCCGCCGACAAACTCCGCTTGGCCGGAGTCGTCGTACCCGCCACGCTGACCATGGCCGACCGGCCCGGCCGCAACGAGGCCAAGCTCGCCATCAGCCCCGGCACCAGTACCGCTGGTGTGGCCACCGGCGTGGCGACGGGGCTGCTTCCGCCCTCTCCCGCCTGCTCGGACAACGGCGCTCCCTACCCGGCCGCCGACGCCTACAACCCCGTTGGAGCGTGGCTCTCCCTGACCGCCGGAGCCTCACCCCACACCCTCACGAACCGGGTGACACCCCAGGAACTGGCCCTCGCCCAGCACGTCCTCACCCAGCCCCGGCAGGCCCAGCTCGCCTGGTACGAGCGCAACACCCGCGCCATGCGCGCCTGCAACGTACGTCCGCACCTGGCCATCGACGGGAGCGACACATGATCTGGTGGATCAAGGCCCGCGCCGTTCCCGCGCTGGTCATGTCCGTCGTCGCGACCAACGCGGTGGGACTTCTTATGGGCAATGCCGAGCTTCCCGTCCCGGTGCTGACCGGCCAGTCCGGCCACTTCCTCGTCGGCCATCTCATCACCCTGCTGCCCGCGGTCACGCTGCTCCACGGCATCGGACGTGGGGACCAGCGCACCGAAAGCATCGCTTGCCGGCCCCTGCGGAGGTGGGATGCTGCGCTCGGCTCCACGGCCGCCGTCGCTGGGGCGGGGACGGCGATCCTGTTTTACGCCCTTGGTGCCGATGGCATCGCCCTGGTGCTCGGGCGCAACATCGTCGGCTACATCGGCCTGGCGCTGCTGCTGTTTCCATTCCTCGGCTACCGCCTGGCGGCCGTCACCGTTGCCGTGGTGCCGCTGCTGTGCGCCGCGACCGGCTGGCGGGGCGGGCGCCCAGAGCCGTGGGCGTGGATGTTGTATCCCGCAGAGTCTCTCCTCGCGCCACTCGTCACGGCATGCATCGTCGTGGCAGGCGTTGTTGTGTGCCTTACGCGACAACGTTCGCTGCGATTCGCTGCATAGCGCGACGAGGCGGGCCAGGCCACGGCGGGGGCGAAGCGGCCTCGGCCACCGGCGACGCGCTGCATGCCGTGCCGGGAGTCGTCGGCGGCCGAGGCCGCGATGAGCCTTGGTCCGGTAGTAGATAGCCGCCACCAACCGCGTGGCCGACGCCTCGTGAGCTATACCCGCGGCCCGGGTCGCCAGCGTCACGTCGAAAGCGTCCAACAGGGCGAACGAGCGCAGGACGTACCCCTGATCGGACAGCGTGCAGTCGATCAGGGCCAGGAAGTCCTGGTCGAAGTAGAGAGGCAGGCCGTGCGAGCGGCGGGTGACGACCTCGCGCACGGGCTCGTCGTGAGGGGCCGACCGTCGCGGGAGAGGCGGCGGGCGAGGGCGTCCCGCTCTCGCGGGGGTAACCCAGCGTAGGCGTCGCGCCGGCGAGGCCATGTGCTGCTTCCCGCCTGCACAGGTCCACTCGTGTTGACCAGGATCCGCAAGGATCAGTTCGCAAAGCGGTCTGGGTGCCCGAAGATCATGGCCGACCAGCGCCCGCCAGCCGTAATTCGGGCGTGTGGACACGTCCACACCCACCCCGGATGCAACCGGATTCAGCAGCATCCAGGAGGATCAAAGAGGGACACTTTGTCCCGATCCCGAGAAAAACCGCAGGTGAAACGGGTCACGCGGATAGGTTCAAATCCCACCGCTACCGCTCGAATCACCCCCCTGCCCTGCGGAAACGCAGGGCAGGGGGGTGTTCTGCGTTCGGACACGTCCGGTCGCCTCCGCGACGACGGTCAGGTCCGGTTCGCCGTCGATGACGAGCCGCAGCCTCGACGACCACGCGGCGACGGGTATCGGTCGCCGCGCGCCGCGCCCGGCCCCCGCGACATGCCGAACTTGACGCTCAGCTGGTAGCTGCGCGGAAACGGCCGGGCCGGTGCTGCCCAGGGTTCGTGTCTGCATCGCGTTCATCGCGTTGTCCTTCGTCGTCGGTTGCTCCCTGGATCGGCTCGCCCGCCGCGAGGCGATGCGCCCGGCCGAGGGCCCCCGCCGCCGCACCACCGGCCTGCGCCGGGAAGAGGTGGCCGCGCTCGCCGGTATGTCGGTGGACTACGTCGTACGCCTCGAACAGGGCCGCAGCAGCCAGCCCTCGGTCCAACTGCTCGGCGACGCCCCGGCCCTCGTCCTGTCCGACCTGGGCGAGGTCCTCGCCCAGAACCGGGCCGCCCTCTTGCTCGCGGGCGACCACACCAGCTACTCCGGCGACCGCCGCTACATCGCCTACCGCTGGTTCACCGACCCCGCGGCCCGCACCGTCACCCCGCCCGAGGAACAGGAACGCCAGGCCCGCCAGCTCGTGGCCGACCCGCGTGCCGCCATCGGCCGCCGGGGCAACGGGCCCAACGGCACGGTGAACGGTCCTCTTCCGTACGCCGCTTTCGTACGCCACATCGCCGTGGGTCGACGTGGGGTTCACGTATGTCCTACAACTGAGCCATCTATCGTTTAGATGACCGTTCCTTCCGGTTGCGAGCGTGCAGCGTCTTGTCCTATCGGTCCCGACTGCCTCCCGCTTGCCCGTTAAGGACCCCTCATGAAGCGAATTATCACCTCCGGCGTCGCCCTCGCCGCGACCCTGACGGCCCTGGCCCTGGTCCTGCCCGGCAGCGCCGCCGCCACGCAGGACCGGGCGGACGCCTCCGGCCCGCACTACTACACGACGAAGACGCCCTACGGACCGCAGGAGAGCGCCCGGGACTACCAGCCCGTGCCGAAGGGCTTCGCGCCGGTCTTCACCGAGAACGTCGCCCGCCACGGCTCACGCGCCATGACCGACAGCGGCGACGGCGACGCGGTGCTCGCGGTGCTGGACAGCGCGAAGGACCAGGGCGCGCTGACCCCGCTCGGCGCGAAGCTCGGCCCGCGGGTGCGGACGCTGCTGAGCGGTGCCACCACGATCGGCTACGGCAACCTCTCCGGCCGGGGCGCGCGGGAGCAGCGCGACACCGCGCTGCGCATGGAACGCCGACTGCCCTCGCTCTTGTCCGACATCACCGCCGACCACGAGCCGATCGAGGTCGAGACGTCCGGCGTGGCCCGCGCCGTCGCCAGCGCCGACGCCTTCACCGACGGGCTGACCGCCGGTGACCCGGCGCTGGCCGGGCTGATTCAGGAGCCGGTGACCAACAAGGACCTGCTGTACTTCCACAAGCAGCCGCAGAACGCCGACTATCAGGCCTACCTCGACGACGATCCCGACCTGGCCGCGGTGATCGCCAAGATCGACGGGCAGGCGGATACGGCGAAGGCGGCCACCCACGTGGTCTCCCGGCTGTTCGGCGAGGACTTCGTGGCGGCGATGTCCGGGGACGACCGGGTCTCGTTCGCCCGGTCGTTGTACGAGCTGTACAGCGCCGCGCCGGATCTGCGCGCGGAGGCCCCGGGCGTCGACCTCGACCCGTTCCTGGCGCCCCGGGACGCCCACTGGTTCGCGTACCTCGACGACGCCGAGGAGTTCTACCAGAAGGGCCCGGCGTTCAAGGGCCGCACCATCACGTACGACATGGCGAACGTCCTGCTGGACGACCTGTTCGCGGAGGTGCGGGCGAAGGCGGACGGCACCAGCGACAAGGGCGCGGTGCTCCGCTTCACCCACGCGGAGGAGATCGAACCGCTCGCCGTCCTCCTCGGGCTGCCGGGCAGCACCAAGGGCGCGGACGTGAACCGGCCCTACACCTACGGGAACAACCCCTGGCGCGGCGCGGACGTCGCCCCGATGGCCGCCAATGTGCAGTGGGACCTGTACGGGAGGACCACCGGGCGGGGCACCCAGTACCTCGTGCGCATGCTCTACAACGAGAAGGAGACCGCGTTCAAGGCCTCCTGCGAGCCGGTGGCCAAGGGCAGCCGCTTCTACGACCTGAACGAGCTGGAGCGCTGCTACCACCGCGGCTGACGGCGGCCGCCGGGGAACAGCGACGATAGGGGTGGCAAGCAGTTGTTGGTTGAGTGTGTATGAGTGCGTTCTGGCGTGTGTGAGTGAGTATCCGGGCTGTGGACTGCGCGATTCCACAGGAGGGAACGGGGGTTCCCTGATCGAAAGCGTGACCTTTTCGCGGGTGTGGTCGTTGGGTGGGTGATGGGCGTGTTGCCGCCGGGCTCGCGGAACGGGAGGGAGGGGGACGGGGTGGGTGTGCTGCGTGAGCTGTCGGCGCCGTTCGTCGTCCCCGGTCCGTCCGGTGTCGCGATCCGTACGCGGCTCAAGGGCCTGACCGCGAGGGACGAGGAGGCGCTGCGGCTGATCGGCGCGCATCTTGGAACACTGGCTGCGCGCGACCTCAAGCGGCGCTGTGCCGAGGGGCTGGAGCACTCCGCGGACTCGTGGGCGGCGCGTAAACGCGCTGTGACCGGGGATTCCTCGTCGCGGTGGGCGGGCAGTATCACCAAGGCCACGCACGACCAGTGGGCGTTATCGCGGCGTGCGCAGTACGCCCACATCCAGACTCTGGAAGCCGGTGTGCGCGCCATCGCGGACCGGTTGTCGCTGCCGGTGGGTTCGAAGGGAACGAAGCGGAGCCCAGGCGGCTACCGCACCCGGCAGGAGTGGTTCACCAAATCGCGCCGCCTGCGCCTCCTGCGGGACCGGCTCGCTGCCGCGCGTGCCGACCGCGAAGCGGGCCGTGTGCGCGTGGTGCGAGGGGGAAAGCGGCTGGCCCGCAACCGCCACTACCTCGCACAGGCGCAGCTCACCGAGGCCGGGTGGCGGCAGCGGTGGGAGGCTGAACGCTGGTTCCTTCAGGCCGATGGTGAGAGCGGGAAGCGGCTGGGGAACGAGACGATCCGCGTCAGCCCGGACGGTCAGGTCAGTATCAAGCTTCCGGCGCCGCTGGCGCATCTGGCGAACGCAGCGCACGGCAGGTATGTCCTCACCGGCGCTGTCGCCTTCCGTCACCGGGGTGTGGAGTGGGCCGACCGTGTGGCGGCGAACCGGGCTGTGGCCTACCGCATCCATCTGGACGTGGCCCGCCACCGCTGGTATATCACCGCCTCCTGGGCGATCCCCCAAGTCAAGACCATTCCACTGGCCCACGCCCGCGCCGGTGGCCTGATCGGCATCGACACCAACGCCGACCACCTCGCGGCGTGGCGCCTGGACAACTGCGGCAACCCGGTCGGCGACCCGCGCCGGTTCGCCTTCGACCTGAACGGACCAGCCACCTACCGCGACGCCCACGTACGGCACGCGCTGGTGCGCCTGCTGCACTGGGCCAAGCGCCACGGCCTGAGCATCGCGATCGAGGATCTGGACTTCCAGGCGGACAAGACCCGCGAGAAGCACGGGCGGCGGAAGCGGTTCCGCGAGCTGATCTCCGGCATGCCCACCTCCAAACTGCGGGCACGGCTCGTATCGATGGCCGCCGAGCTCGGCATCACCATCGTGGCCATCGACCCCGCGTACACCTCCAAGTGGGGCGCCCAACACTGGCAAAAGCCCCTCACCAGCCAGAACAGGAAGACCACTCGCCACCATGCGGCAGCGGTGGCGATCGGAAGGCGCGCCCTGGGGCACCCGATCCGGCGACGGACGGCACCGCCCCCGCACCACCAGAGCGATGGTGCGGGGCATCGGACCGTCCAGGCCGCATCGGGCCTCCCGGGGCGTGAGGAAACCCGCCCCCGCATTCCCGGACCACGGACACGATCCGTCGACGCCGGACGCGGAGCGAAAGCGGGCGACCAGGGTGCCCAACACCGTCCGGGGCACCCGGCTGAGCACGAGTCCTGGAACCAGGACTCACTACCACTCAGTCTTTAGGAACGGTTCGAGCCCTGGGACGACTGAGCCGCCTCCTCGGGGGCGTTCCACAGGTCCCGGAGTTCGGCCCAGTGCGGTGCCGGACCCGGAAGGGCGGTGGGCGGGTCGGCGGGCGCGGCCGCCGGGGTGCGCAGCCCGGCGAGGACCAGGTCGAGGTAGCGCAGGTGGAGCGCGGTGGCACGCTCCCCGGTGAGGGGCATCCGCGCGGTGAGGTGCTCCAGCAGCAAGGGGATGTCGGCGGAGGTGAAGTCGGCCCGCAGCACCCCGGCCCGGTGCGCGGGCGCCACCAGGTCGTCGAGGGCGGACCGTAGCCGTGCGGCGGCGTCCGCGACGTCGTCCGTGGCCGGTAGCCGCCCGCCGATCAGGGGGAGCAGCGGACCGCCGGGGTCCTGGACGGACAGCGCGTCCCGCAGGAAGCGGGCGAAGGCCGCCCAGGGGTCGGGCTCTTCGGCGAGGGCCGTACGCACCTGGGTGACGAGCTGTTCCATCGCCACGATCCGCATCCGCTGGGCCAGCAGTTCCTTGCTGGGGTAGCGGCGGTAGAGGCTGCCCATGCCGATACCGGCGCGACGGGCGATCTCCGATACGGGGGCGTCCCAGCCGAGTTCGGCGAAGACCTCGCGCGCGGCGCGCATGAGGCGGGCGTCGTTGCGGTCCGCCTCCCGCTGTCGGCCGCGCGGCGTACCGGCGTGCGGCATACCGGCGTGCGGCGTACCGGAGTGTGCCGTACCGGCGTGCGTGTCACCCATGGTGCGGCATTCTTCCCTACGCCCGCGCCACGTTGAGGCCCCCGTCGACGGTGAGGATCTCGCCGGTGACGAAGCCCGCCTCCGCGCCGACGAGCATGGCGATCGCGCGGGCCACGTCCTCCGCCTCCGCGACCCGCCCGAGCGGCGTACGGTCCGCCAGCCTCCGCTTGAACTCCTCCGGCATCCCGGCGCTGGCCTCGGTGCGGACGAAGCCCGGTGCCACGACGTTGACGTTGACGCCGAGCGGACCGGCCTCGTGGGCGACGAAGCGGGCGAAGGTGTTCAGCGCGGACTTGGCGGCCCCGTGGGCCGCCATGCCCGGGGCGGGCGGACCGTCGGCCACGGCGCTGGAGACGTACACGATCCGGCCCCGCCCCTGGGCGCCCATGACGGCCAGCGCCTGCTGGGTGAGGGTGTAGACGGACGCGAGTTCGTCCGTCACCTTCGCCTTGAAGTCGTCCCAGGCGAGGTCCCGCACGGGGGTGGGGACGAAGCTGGCACCGGCGTTGCAGACGAGGACGTCCAGGCGCCCGTCGACCGCAGAGCGCCGGAGGAGTTCGGCCGCCTGGCCGGGGTCGTGCACATCGGCTCGCAGGGCGAGGGCTTCGCCTCCGTCGGCCTCGATGAGCTTGACCACCTGGTCGGCCGCCTCGCGGTTCGAGAAGTAGTTCACGGCCACGCGGTAGCCGCGGGCCGCCAGCTCCAGCGAAGTCGCCGCGCCTATCCCCCGGCTGCCGCCGGTCACCAGGGCCGTCGGCCTGGTCGTCGCCTTCATCTGTCCTCCGTCTGGGCGGAACGGGTTCATGGTGCGGCGACCTTATCGGAGCGGAGCGCTCCGTTCCAAAATTCCGACGGGAGCGCGTCAGGGCTTGATGAGGACCTTGAGGCTCGTGCGGTCGGCCATGTCCCGGTATCCGGCGGGGACGCCGTCGAGGCCGGTCGTGGCGTCGAAGACCTTCCCGGGCTCGATGGTGCCGTCCAGGATGTCGGGCATCAGCTCCGCCATGTAGGCGCGCGCCGGGGCGGGTCCCCCGGCCAGGCGGATGTTGTGGGCGAAGAGGCTGCCGAAGCCGATCGGCGCGTCCTCGTACTGCGGAACGCCGACCCGGCTGATGACGCCGCCCGGGCGGACGACACCGACCGACTGCTCGTACGCGGGCATGTTGCCGACCGCCTCCAGGACGACGTGGGTGCCGTGGCCGCCGGTCAGCTCGCGGACCCGGGCGATGCCCTCCTCGCCACGGGCGGAGACGACGTCGGTGGCGCCGAACTCCCGGCCGAGGTCGGTACGCGCCTGGTGGCGCCCCATCAGGATGATCTGCTCGGCGCCGAGGCGCTTCGCCGACAGCACGGCCATGAGCCCGACCGCCCCGTCGCCGATCACGGTGACGCGGGTGCGCTCGCTGACGCCGCCCGCGACGGCGGCGTGGTAACCGGTGCCGAAGACGTCCGAGAGGGTCAGCAGGGACGGTATGAGCGCCGAGTCGGCGGCGACGGGGAGCCTCACGAGCGTGCCGTCGGCGAACGGCACCCGGACCGCCTCGGCCTGGCCGCCCTCGTCGGGCTCCATGTCCCAGAAGGTGCCGTGGACGCAGGACGTGTGCAGCCCCTCCCGGCAGAACGCGCAGGTGCCGTCCGAGAAGGCGAACGGGGCGACGACCAGGTCGCCCTTCCTGACGGTGGTCACGTCGGAGCCGGTGGCGTCGACGACGCCGATGAACTCGTGCCCCATCCGGGCGGGACCGTCCGCCGGGGACATCGAGCCGTACGGCCACAGGTCGCTGCCGCAGACGCAGGAGGCGGTGACGCGGACGAGGGCGTCGGTGGGCTGCTTGATGACGGAGTCCGGTACGTCCTCGACGCGGACGTCACCGGCCCCGTACATGAGGGTGGCGCGCATGAGTGTTCTCCTCGGGGTGGTGCGTGATGGGTACAGGTGTTACGCGTGGTGTGCGACGACGCGTGACGCGGAGCGGCGGCGCTGGATGACGGCCATGGCGACCGTGGGCACGAGGGTCAGCGCGGCGATGGCGGCGCCGACCACGGCGGGTCCGGTGGCCCTGAGGGTGGAGTCGAGGGCGTATCCGGCGATCCGCGAGCCGAGCGCGGTACCGACGTTGAACGCCGAGACGACGAGCGCGGACCCGAGGGTGGGCGCCCGGCCCGCGTAGCGGACGCCCAGCGAGATCAGCACCGGGTTGGCGCCGAGCCCGAAGAGCCCGAGCAGGGCAACCAGCGCGGCCGTCGGCGCGGCGTAGCCGGAGAGCAGGCAGATCGCCAGCAGCAGGACCGTGGTCACCGCGGCCGCGACGATCGTCGTCGCGTGCGGGCGCCGGTCTCCGATACGGCCGCCGACGAGGAAGCCCGCCAGCGCGCCGACGCCGAAGCCGACGAGCACCAGCGGTACGAGACCGGCGTCAAGACCGGCCCGCTCGGTCAGCAGCGGTGAGATGTAGGAGTACGCGGACAGGACACCGCCGGTCGTGGTCGCGCAGGCCGCCAGCGCCAGCCACAGGCGGCCCGACCGCAGGGCGGACAGCTCGGACCGTACGGACACCGTCTGCTGACCGCCGCCGCCGTCGTCGTGCGGGACGCAGCGGGCCATGAGCGCCATGGCGGCCACCGCGAGGACCGCGAGGGCCCAGAACGGTCCCCGCCAGCCCATGAGCTGCCCCGCGAACGCGCCGAGCGGCACCCCGACGACATTGGCGAGCATCGCGCCGGAGCCCACGACGCCCAGGGCGCGGGAACTCGACGCGGGACCGGCGGCGTCCGCGGCGACCACGTTGGCCACCGCCCAGAACGCTCCGGTCGCCAGCGCCGTCAGAAACCGCGCCGCCAGCAGCAGCCCGAAGCTGGAGCCGAGCCCGACGACGACATGCCCGGCCGCGAAGATCCCCAGGGCGAGCATCAGCGTCAGCCGCCGGGGCAGCCGCAGCGTGAGCATCGCCATCAGCGGCGCGCCGACGATCATCCCGGCCGCGAAGACCGTGATCAGCATTCCGGCCTGGGCCATGCCCACGCGCAGATCACCGGCGATCTCCGGCAGCAGGCCCGCCACGACGAACTCGGCCGTGCCCATCAGGAACGTGCCCAGCGCCAGCGCGTAGACGACGGGAGGCAGCCGGGCGGGCGGCCGCGCGTGGTGCTCCGGTACGCCGGTGGGGGCGGGGGCCGGGAGGGTCCCTCCTCGCGTGCTCATTACTTCGTCTCCGCAACGGTGGTCGTGATCGAGGTGCTCGGCCCACGAAACCGCTCGCGTCGCGCCCGAGGAAGGCTGCGTTTATGGGGGGTACAAGCTCAACCTCCCTCCCCGGATGTCCGTGACTACCGTGGAACGCATGGACCACCCAACCGGCGACCGCACCGGCAGCCGTGCCAGCGACCGCGCCGACAACCGCTCCGAGATCCGGGACTTCCTCGCCAGTCGGCGCGCGAAGATCACCCCGGAGCAGGTCGGGCTGCCGACCAGCGGCCGTCGCCGGGTCCCGGGGCTGCGGCGGGAGGAAGTCGCGGTGCTCGCCGGTGTGAGCACCGAGTGGTACACGCGGCTGGAGAAGGGCCACATCAGCGGCGTATCCGAAGACGTGCTCAACGCGGTCGCCCAGGCCCTGCGGCTGGACGAGGACGAACGCACCTATCTGTTCGACCTGGCCCGCGCGGCCCGCCCCGCCCGCCGCACGCCGTCCCGTCGCAAGGACGTCGAGGTTCCGGGGCCCGTGCAGTGGCTGCTCGACTCCGTCGCGCTGTCCGCCGCCTTCGTACGCAACGGCCGCATGGATGTCGTCGCGACCAACCCGCTGGCCCGGGCCCTGCACGCGCCGATGTTCGACAGCGAGACCACCGACCGGCGCGGCCGCGCCAACATCGCCCGCTTCCACTTCCTCGACCCCGGCGCCCACCACTTCTTCGTCGACTGGGACGCCGCCGCCCGCACCACCGTCGCCCTGCTGCGCGCCGAGGCCGGGCGCGAACCCCACGACCGGGCCCTGCGCGACCTCATCGGCGAGCTGTCCACGCTCAGCCCCGACTTCCGCACGATGTGGGCTGCGCACGACGTCCGCATCCGCCATGACGGCATCAAGCCCCTGCAGCACCCGGATGTCGGCCGTCTGGAGCTGACGTACCGGTCCCTGGACCTGCCCACGTCCCACCGGTCGGTGCACGAGCTGACCTTCTACACCGCCGAGCCGGGCAGCGCCTCCGAGGACCGGCTCAAGCTCCTGGCCAGCCTGGCGGCGGAGCCCGCCCAACGCCAGACGAGGCGCGTGTAGCCGTCCGGCGAGCCTGGGTCCAGCTGGGCCACCCTGACCCCGTACGGCGCGCCCCCGGCCCTTCGATACTGGAGGGATGGAGCACAACCGCGAACTCGGCGACTTCCTGCGCTCCCGTCGCGCACGCCTCACCCCCGACGCCGCCGACCTGGCGCCCGGGCCCGGTGCGCGCCGTGTTCCCGGGCTGCGGCGCGAGGAGGTCGCCCTGCTGGCCGGTGTCAGCACCGACTACTACACCCGCCTCGAACAGGGCCGCCATCCCCACGTCTCCGAGGCCGTGCTGACCTCCGTCGCCCACGCCCTGCGCCTGGACGACGACGAACGCGACTACCTGTTCACCCTCGCCCGGCCCCGCCCCGCAGGCCCACACCGCCGCCGTACCGCCCGCGCCGCGCGGGCCCGGCCCGCGGTGCACCGGATGCTCGACGTCCTGGGCGAGGTCACCCCCGCCTTCGTCACCGACCACCGCCAGGACGTGATCGGCTCCAACCGGCTCGCCCGCGCCCTGATCACCGACTTCGACGCGCTGCCGTACCGGGAGCGCAACTTCGCGCGGTTCGTCCTGCTCGACCCGGCCGCCCGCGAGCGGTACGAGAACTGGGACGAGGTCGCCGAGATCGTCGTCGCCAACCTCCGCCTGGTCGCCGCGCACCACCCGGACGACACGCGGTTCAACGAGCTGATCGGGGAGTTCCTCGTCAAGGTGCCCGAGTTCCGCGCCTGGTGGGACACCCACCGCGTCGCCCAGTGCGCCCACGGCGAGCAGCACTTCCGCCACCCCACCGTCGGGAGCCTCACCCTCCACCACGAAACCCTGGCCTTCCCCGCCGACCCCGACCAGACCCTCTGCCTCTACACGGCGGAAGCGGGCTCGCCGTCCGCCGAAGCCCTGGCCCTGCTCGCCAGCTGGAGCGCCCCCTCAGCGCCCGCGCCCACGCACGCACCCGCGCCCGCCCCGACTCGCAAGGAAGAGCACCGATGACCACGAGCACCCCCGACCACCTCCGCCTCCTGTGGCTGTAGACGCCTTGTGGGCGCGGAGGTGGTGTCAGTCGGCCAGGCCACCGGCGAACGGCAGCGTGCGCCACTGGTCGACGGCCGGTTTCACGTAGTCCGCCAATACGGGCAGCTGCGGCGTGAGCGCGAGGCAGGAGATGGCCCGCAGCATGCCCACGGCGTTCACGAAGCGCATGACGTCCTGGTTCAGCGGCCTCATTCCGTTGCGCTCCGCGCCACGGTTGTACGCGGCTTCGAGGTCGGGCCCGAGACCGGCCAGGTCCCATTCGACGGGGCCCAACGTGACCAGCTCGAAGTCGGCGTAGAGGTCCCCGTCCGCCCCGGAGAAGATGTTCGCGGGCGGGGAGTCGCCGTGGACGGGCTGGAGATCGACCCCCGGGAACCTCGTCTCGAAGACCGTGCGCGAGCCCGTGAGCGGCTCCAGCACCTGCCACTCGCGGCGTGCGCGGTCCAGATCGGCCGGGCTGAGCAGGTCGGGGCGCTTTTCGAGCAGAGCGAGACTCTCCGCGATGAACCGCGGTTCGGCCGCGGACAGATACGACAGGCGGCCCGGGTAGGCGCGCATCGCGGCGTGCAGGTCGGCGACGCTTTCGGAGTTCGCCGCGTAGTCGGGCTGTTTGTCCCGGTCCTCCTCGACGAACTGCCAGAACGTCATCGAGAAGCCGTCACGCTGAACGGGTTCCCGTGGCACGAGAGGGCTCGGCGGGATCACGGGCGTCCCCTGGTCCGCGAGCCACCGGGTCACGTCCAGTTCGGTCCGCTGGCGGGCGGCCTGGGTCGCGAGGTCCGCGGAGGGCGGCAGGACGGTGGGGACCCGGACCACCACCGGCGAGGGCGCGAGATGGACGACGACGGAGAACAGGTCATGGAGGACCGCGGCGTCGGTCACGGTGAGGCCGAGATCGCGGCCTGCTCCGACCGCCGCGTCGAGGGCGGCGGAGGAGCGGCGGGCGATGTGTTCTGATGTCAGGAAATCGGTCATCGCCTGATCGTTCCATGCACGAAGTGGACTGGGAAGATGGGCAGTTGCCGGGGCGGGCATGCGGCCGGGCAAGGCGGGTACCCGGCGGGCACGCCTCTACAGAGGAGTGTTTCACCATGATCTTCGCCATCGTTGGCATTTGCGTCGTCCTGGCGGTGCTGGCCTTCTTCGTCCCGCGCCTGTCCCGCCACCCCGAACGCGGCACCCAGCGCACCCTGGGCGCCGGAACCCGCGCGGGCTACAAGGCCCCCGGCATCCTGGGACGGATCTTCAGCAAGCCCTTCCGCAGCAGCTCCAAGGCAGTTGGCCGCAGCGGCGCCGCCGGTCGCCGCGCCCGGGGCCGCATGCCGTTCTAGAGAGCCGCGCCACGGCGACCGTCTGTCTCAGTCGCCCTTCAGGCCGCGGTCTTCGAGTACACCCGCGCACTCTTCCGGCACCACGCTCGTCGTGACAGTGATATTGCCCGAGAACCCTTCCCGCACCTGGCGATCGGCCTCGGCGCGGGCCCGCTCGATGTCGTCGGCGATCTGTCGGCAGTCCACGGTGTGCGTGGCTGCCGGCGTCGGGGTCGGCGTCGCCTGCTCGTAGGGGGAATCAGGCTTCTGCGCGTACGGCTCGGCGGTGAGGACGGAGGTGGCGGCGAGCCCGGCCAGGCACAGCCCCGCCCAGGCGGCGATCGCGGTATGCGCGGCCTTCACCGGAGCCCCGCTCGCGGCTTCTCGCGTAAGGCGGCTATCGAATCCGAGGACATGCCGCACAGCATGCCGTAGCCGCAACGCCGCAGCCGTCCCCGGTCCGGTTGTTCCCAGACCGGGGACGGCTTCTTGGTGCTGCTCTGCCCCGAGGGTTACTGCGGGGGCTGCGGCGGGGGCTGTTGCTGTGGTGGCTGCTGGGGTGGAGGTTGCTGTGGAGGGGGCGGAGGCGGGGGTTGCTGTGGAGGGGGCGGAGGCGGGGGTTGCTGCTGGTTCTGCTGGGCCGGATCCGTGGGCTGCTGCGGGGGCGGGGGCTGCTGGTTCTGCTGGGCCGGGTCGGACGGCGGCTGGGACGGCGGCTGCTGCTGCGCCGGATCCGACGGCTGCTGCTGCCCAGGGTCGGACGGCTGCTGCTGGCCCGGGTCGGACGGCTGCTGCTGACCGGGGTCCGTGGGCTGCTGGGACTGATCCGGCGGCTGGGACGGCTCCGCCGACGAGGTCTCGGACGGACGGATCGTCTCCAGGCCCAGCGGCGAGTGGCGCTTGATCCTCTTCGGCGCCTCCGCCAGGTTCGGGGCGTTCTGCTCGCCCGGCATCGCCAGGTACTTCGGGTAGCGGGCCGGGGACAGCACCACGTCCCGCCCCTTCTTGCCCTTGGCCTCACCGATCACCCGCCGGAACAGCTCCGACTTGCCGACCGTCACCAGGGTGAGCCGCTTGACCGCGTCCGGGGCCGGGCGGATGACGGTGACCGCGTTACGGGAGAAGCCGGACCATTCGGGACCGGTGAACTTCGTCTCGGCGTCCTTCTTCGGGGCCGCCGCCCTGATGGGGTTGCCGGAGGCGCACTTCACGACGGGCATGCCCCGCCGGTCGACGAGCACCGCGGTGCCCGCCTGGAGCACGGTGGCCGCGGGTTTCACCCGGCCCTGGTAGCCGTACGTCCTGGCATAGGTGTCCGAGCGCAGGACGACACCGGAGAGCCGGTGGACGTAGACCGGTACGCGCTGCGGCCGGATGTGCTGGACCCGGCTCCAGGCGGCGGCCTTCTTCGGGGACGCCTTGAGGTCGCGGATCAGTTCCCGCCGGTCACAGGGCTGGCGGCCCGGGACTCCGGAGTAGAGGCCGGGGGTGTCGCCCTGGAAGGCCCGGCCCCCGTTGGAGGGCGAGACCACATGTCTGCGGTCATGGCCGATGGCCGGGGTGAACGCCGGTACCGAGGTCTTCCCGACCGGTTCGCGGCGGTATTCCGCCGCCGCGGCCCGCGCGGAGGGGGTGACCGTCCCCAGGACCGCCACGGCGGACACGACGGCGACGGATCCGGCGGCAAGTCGTGAGCGGCGCGAGGTGAGATGCCAAGAGATCGAGCGCATGTCCGTTTCCCTTCCGTCGACCCCATCCTGCGCTCGCCCCTCACGCCGCCGCGTCCCCCGAACCCCGGACATCCGCCCCCACCTTCGGGGGACGCCTCCGGCACCCCCATTCGGCGCCCCCGGCGCGACAGGGCCGCAGACGCAGAACCGCCCCCGGTCCGGTGGCCCGGACCGGGGGCGGCCGCTGCCCCTCGCGGTTCAGTCGGGGACTCATCACGCACATCGCGGATATATCCCTCGTATCTAGACTAAACGCAAAACCCCATCCACGCTCCGGGAGGGAGAACGCGATGACCGGCCCTGTCGTCGCGGGCGTCGACGGCTCACAGCGCAGCCTGGTGGCGGCGGAGTGGGCGGCGCGGGAGGCGCTGCGCCGTGGGGCCGGGCTGCTGCTCGTCCACGCGGGTCCCCCGCTGCCGCGCAGGGTCTCCCCGGTGCCCGGGGTGGACGCGTGGCAGCAGGTGGGCGAGCAGATGCTGCGGCGGACCGTGGACGCGTTCCTGGCCCGCCACCCCGGCCTCGACGTCGAGGGGACACACACCGACACCGAACCCGACGAGGCCCTGCTCGCGGCCTCGGCGGACGCCGGACTGCTGGTCGTCGGGGCGCGCGGCTGGGGCGGCTTCGACGGCCTCGCGGTCGGGTCGGTGGCGCTGCGCGTGGCGGCCACCGCGGACTGCCCCGTCGTGACCGTGCCCGACCCGGCGGCGCGGCCGCCGGACGCGGAGGGGGCGGCGGACGAGGTGGTGGCCGGTTTCGCGGCGCACGCCCCGGCGGACGAGACGATCGGCTTCGCCTTCCGCGCTGCCCGGGAGCGGGACGCCCTGCTGCGGGTCGTGCACGCCTGGGCGCTGCCCCCGGCCTCGCCGTCCGCCTGGATGCTGACCGTGCTGGAGGAGGACCGCGGCCTGTGGGAGGACCAGGAGAGCCAGGCGGTCTCCGACGCCCTGCGGGGGTGGCGGGAGAAATACCCTCAGGTCACGGTGGTGCCGGATGTGGTGCTGCTGGGCCCGGCCCAGGCGCTGGTGCGGGCGTCGGAGCGGGCCCGGCTGCTGGTCGTCGGACGCCGTACGAGCCCACGACCGGCCGAGCGCCGCCTCGGCCCGGTCACCCACGCGGTCCTCCACCACGCCCACTGCCCGGTAGCCGTGGTCCCGCACCCCGCCTGACCGCAGGCGCCTCGCCCGAAGCCACCTCTCACCCGAAGCCGCCTCTCACCCGAAAAACACGCCGAACTCGGCGTAGAGCGCGGGATCCACGGTCCTGATCCCGGCCGCGGCCTCGGCGAGCGGTACGCGCACCACGTCCGTACCGCGCAGCGCGACCATGACCCCGAACTGGCGCTCCTTCACCGCGTCGACCGCGCGCAGCCCGAAGCGGGTGGCCAGCCAGCGGTCGAAGGCGCTGGGCGTACCGCCGCGCTGTATGTGCCCGAGCACGGTGGTGCGGGCCTCCTTGCCGGTGCGGTCGGCTATCTCCCGGGCCAGCCACTCCCCGACACCGGACAGCCGCACATGGCCGAACTCGTCCAGCGCCGAGTCCTTGACCACCATCTGACCCTCCTTCGGCACGGCTCCTTCCGCCACCACCACGATCGGCGCGTACCTGATCTTGAAGCGGCTCTCCACCCAGCCGCAGACCTGGTCGACGTCGAAGGGCTGCTCGGGTATGAGGATGACGTTGGCGCCGCCCGCGATGCCCGAGTGCAGGGCTATCCAGCCCGCGTGGCGGCCCATCACCTCCACGACCAGGGTGCGGGTGTGGGACTCGGCGGTGGTGTGCAGCCGGTCGATGGCCTCCGTGGCGATGTTGACCGCGGTGTCGAAGCCGAAGGTGCTGTCGGTCCCCGCGACGTCGTTGTCGATGGTCTTGGGCACGCCGACCACGTCGATCCCCTGCTCCGCGAGGGCCGCCGCGACCCCGAGCGTGTCCTCGCCGCCGATGGCGATCAGCGCGTCCACCTCGTAGTCCGCGAGGGTCTCCCGGACCCGGCGCACCCCGTCCTCGCTGGCCAGCGGGTTGGTGCGGGAGGACCCGAGAATCGTCCCGCCACGGGGCAGGATGCCGCGCACGGCCGGTACGTCCAGCGGCACGATCCCGCCGTCGAGGGCGCCGCGCCAGCCGTCCCGCACCCCGACGAAGTCGAGGCCGTGCACCTCGACGCCCTTGCGGACGATGCCGCGGATCGCCGCGTTCAGCCCAGGGCAGTCACCGCCACCCGTCAGCACTCCCACCCGCATCTCCGCCTCCCTCCACGGCCTTCGATGCCCGCCCCGCCTCCAGAGTCCACCCATCGTCGCCCGGGCGCCCACTCCACGGAGTCCGCACCTGTGGATCACCTGCCAGATGATCGGACTGATAAGACTGATGTTTGTGCGGTGTGGATAGACTCCGCCGCGATTACCTCAGGGGACACGGCGGGAGAGGCAGTACGAGATGGCCCAGGCGAAGAAAATCGCGCTTTACATGCTGATCGTCTTCGTGCTGTACACGATCATCCAGACCCCGGCACGAGCGGCCGATCTCGTCCAGGTGGGGTTCGAGGGCATATCGGAGGCCGCGAAGAGCGTCGGTGAGTTCATGAGCGAACTGGTCAACTGACCCGCCGCCCGGGATCAGCACCCGGGTGATCACCGGCTCCGCCTTCCGAGTACCGACGGAAGCGGCTGCCCCACTATGGGGCAATTTCGCCACCAACACGTAGTAAAGCGGTGCTTGCACACAGTGCACATGTCTTGTGATGCTATGACCGCTTTGCCGGGTGAGTACATCGTGAAGGGGTGGCGTGACCGTGTCGGCCCGTACCGCGCCCAGAACCCCGCCCCAAGGCGATGGCGGCCGAGGTGACGGCGGCAGCGAGAGCGGCAGAAGCCGCGGGGCTGACGCCAGAGCCCTCACCCAGGTGCTCTTCGCCGAGCTGTCCGGCCTCACCGTCGGCACCCCCGAGCACAACCGGGTGCGCGACGCGCTGATCGAGGCCAACCTGCCGCTGGTCCGCTACGCCGCCGCCCGCTTCCGCAGCCGCAACGAGCCCATGGAAGACGTGATCCAGGTCGGCACGATCGGCCTGATCAACGCGATCGACCGGTTCGACCCGGAGCGCGGCGTCCAGTTCCCGACCTTCGCGATGCCGACCGTGGTCGGCGAGATCAAGCGCTACTTCCGCGACAACGTCCGCACCGTGCACGTACCGCGCCGCCTGCACGAACTATGGGTGCAGGTCAACGGCGCGACCGAGGATCTGACGGTGCTGCACGGCCGCTCACCCACCACCGCCGAGATCGCCGAACGGCTGGGGCTGGGCGAGGACGAGGTGCTGGCCTGCATCGAGGCCGGGCGCTCGTACCACGCCACCTCACTGGAGGCCGCCCAGGAGGGCGACGGGCTGCCGGGGCTGGTCGACCGGCTCGGCTACGAGGACCCGGCGCTCGCCGGAGTCGAGCACCGCGACTTGGTGCGCCACCTCCTCGTACAGCTGCCCGAGCGGGAGCAGCGTATTCTTTTGCTCCGTTACTACAGCAATCTGACTCAATCTCAGATCAGCGCCGAGTTGGGTGTCTCACAGATGCATGTGTCGCGGCTGCTGTCCCGCAGCTTCGCCAGGCTGAGATCCGCAAATCGGATCGAACCGTCATCGTGACGGGGGACCCCCGCCCCGCCCCTTCGGCGCTGTAATGTCGACATGGCGCTACAGCGTGTTGCCGACATGTGACATTCTGCTGGAGTCGCGTTTGCCGCGGCCCGACCTCCGGTATTCAGGGGGAGGCTGCGTTTGAACGCGGAGAGCGCAACTGGGATCCGTCCGCGACCTCAAGGGGGTGGCATGTCCGTAGAACTGGGCAGCTCGAAGGTGCTCACCAACGACGCACCGCACGTGCTTGACGACTGCGACGCCATCGACACCCGCACCCTCTCTCGCTCCCTCTTCCTGCGGCTTGCCGCACTCGACCGGGACAGCGAGGAAGCCGGGTATGTACGTGACACCCTCATCGAGCTGAACCTGCCGCTGGTTCGCTACGCGGCGGCCCGGTTCCGCAGCCGCAACGAGCCGATGGAGGACATCGTCCAGGTCGGCACGATCGGTCTGATCAAGGCGATCGACCGTTTCGACTGCGAACGGGGCGTGGAGTTTCCCACGTTCGCGATGCCGACCGTCGTGGGCGAGATCAAGCGCTTCTTCCGCGACACCAGCTGGTCGGTACGGGTGCCGCGGCGGCTGCAGGAGCTGCGGCTGGCGCTGACCAAGGCCAGCGACGAACTGGCCCAGCGGCTCGACCGCTCCCCGACCGTCCCCGAGCTGGCCGCGGCCCTCGGCGTCTCCGAGGAGGACGTGGTCGACGGGCTCGCGGTGGGCAACGCCTACACCGCGTCCTCGCTGGACTCCCCCTCCCCGGAGGACGAGGGCGGCGAGGGCTCCCTGGCCGACCGGCTCGGGTACGAGGACAGCGCCCTGGAGGGGGTGGAGTACCGCGAGTCGCTCAAGCCGCTCCTCGCCAAACTGCCCCCGCGCGAGCGCCAGATCATCATGCTCCGCTTCTTCGCCAACATGACGCAGTCCCAGATCGGCGAGGAGGTCGGGATCTCCCAGATGCATGTCTCCCGGCTGCTCACCCGGACCCTGGCCCAGCTGCGCGAGGGACTCATCGCGGACTGACCCTGTACTCCTGACGGGCCGTCAGCCACACTGGCCCGATGCGACCAGCGGGGAGCCGGACAACGGGCCGCCGAGGCACGGCAATCGCCGCCTCGGCGGCCGCGCTGTGCCTGGGCGCGCTGCTCAGCGGCTGCGCCGGAGACGGCGGCGGCCATGTCGCGACCGGGGCGGCCGGTCCCGGCGACGGGCGGGCCCCGACGAAGGCCGTCCCCCCGGAGGGCGGCGTGGACCTGGTGCCGCTCGATCAGGACGGCGGTGGCACGAACAGGAAGAACACGGACGGGAAGATCAGAGGGAGCGGGGCACCGGAGACCGCCGGTACGGGCGGAGCCCAGGGCAGCGCGCCCCCGACCGCAGGGTCCGGCACGCCCGCGCCCACCGCACCGTCACCCCAGCGGCCCTCGGCCACCACCAGCCCACCGGGCACCGGCGAAGCGGGCGGCGGCGGCGATACGAGCCCCACCGGCGGACGTACGAACGACGAGCCCGCGCCCTCACCCTCGCCCTCGTCCGGCGCCACGTCTCCCGCGCCCTCCACCCCGTCCACGCCCAGCGGACCGGCCACCCTGAAGGTCGGCGACCCCGAGCGCGAGGCGACCGACGAGCGCTGGTGCGAGAAGGTGACCGTCGAGTTCCGCAACACCGGTGGGCTGCCCGTCATGTCGGGCACGGTGACGCTGTCGACCCACGTCATCGACACGCTCGGCCTCGACTGGGCGACGCTCACGTCGAAGAGGAAGCTGCCCGCGCCGATCGGCGCGGGTCAGAAGCGGGAGCGGACCTGGAAGGTGTGCGTGGACGCCTGGCGGGTTCCGCTGGGGATGCACATCGAGACCCGGGACGTCTCCGTCGACTGGAAGCCCTGGAAACCCCCGAAACGGGCGTCCTGAACGGACGGGCCGGTCAGCCCAGCGCCAGCCAGGCCACCGCCGCGACGATGACGATCGCGGCGACCACGCCGACGATCACGCCGACCCGCGAGCCACCGCTCGCCGGGGCCGCCGTCTGCGGCTGCCGTCCGCCCTCGTCGACGAACGCACGGAACATCTGAGTGGATCCGGCCGGATCGGGGTTGCCGTTAGGGCTCTGCGGGTTGTTCGCCATGGGCCCAGACCCTAGCGAACGAGCGGATTCCCGCCCACCCCTGGGTCACACGAGGCACCACACACCTCAAGGACCCCATTTGACTGACAAGAGGACAAGCCTTTAAGGGGAATTTACCGCCCCAACCCACCCTGTCATTTGCCTGTAGCAACTAACTTCTTCTATGGTTGCCTAAAGCAACCTAAAGTCAAGGAGGTGCGATGGCAGCGCAGAGCCGGTACGAAGAACTGGCCCGTCAGCTCAGCGCCATCGGCACCGTCAAGCGCGACCTCGGCCGGGCCCTCCCGGCCGACTGCCCGGCCGGCTCGGCCGTCGTCCTCATGCTCCTCGACCGCTACGGCGAGATGCGCATGAGCAAACTGGCCGAGCTGCTCGGCATCGATATGTCGGTCACCAGTCGCCATGTGGCCCATGTCGTCGATCGCGGCTGGGTGGATCGCACGCCCGACGTGCTCGACCGGCGCTCGCGGCTGCTGAGCATCAACGCCAGCGGATTGAAACTGCTCAGCCAGGTGTCCGAGCGCTACACGGAGGCGCTCGCGTGCCGCCTGAGCGACTGGTCGGACGACGACGTCGGCCGCCTCAACGAACTTCTGGCCCGGCTGCGGACGAGCTTCGGTGACACCCGGCACCGGCTCCTGCCGCACCAGGTCGAAAGCACTACCCGTACACCTTCGCAAAGTTAAGGACATTCATGGCAACGACCACACCGGACGGCGGTGTGCGGGGACCCGCGGGCGGCCCCGCCCACGCCAAGCATGGCGGAGGAGGACACCGCGGCCCCCACGGCCACGGTGCCGACGACGCGGCACCGATGAGCCACCGGCAGATCATGGAGGCGCTGTCCGGGCTGCTGCTCGGGATGTTCGTCGCGATCCTGTCGTCGACCATCGTCTCTGCCGCGCTTCCCGAGATCATCGCTGATCTCAACGGCAGCCAGTCCTCCTACACCTGGGTGGTCACCGCGACCCTGCTGGCCATGACGGCCACCACCCCGCTGTGGGGCAAGCTCTCCGATCTGTTCAGCAAGAAGCTGCTGGTCCAGATAGCCCTGGTGATCTACGT